>JAKSCP010000179.1 GCA_022360535.1 Pseudomonadales bacterium
CCTGTCACCAAGCTTACTCAGACATTGAATGAGGTTCCGAGCAAAGTTACTCGCGCAGTAGCTGCCGTTCGTGACCAAAAGCAAGATGCAGCTTAATTCCTTTGCACAGTTAAATTTGTTTAACAGGAGATAAGAGTCATGGCTCTATCAACAGAAGAAGTACTTGATGCGATTGCTGAAATGTCAGTAATGGACGTAGTCCAGCTGGTTGAAGCAATGGAAGAAAAATTTGGCGTATCTGCAGCGGCCGCTGTGGCAGCAGCTCCAGCAGCAGCTGCCGGTGGTGATGCAGCACCAGCCGAAGAGAAGGACGAGTTCGATATCGTTCTTGCGGCGGCGGGTGATAAGAAAGTAAACGTCATTAAAGCAGTTCGCACCATTACAGGTCTCGGCCTGAAAGAAGCGAAAGAAATGGTTGATGGCGCACCTTCCACTCTTAAGGAAGCTGCTCCTAAAGCGGAAGCCGAAGAAGCCAAGAAGGCTCTGGAAGAAGCTGGCGCAACCGTTGAGCTTAAGTAATAAGCGAAACACACAACGCAAACACATCGAATTCGCCATTGGCGAGTTCGATGTGCTCTTGCGTGTTTGATTTTTCAGATGCTGGCGCGTAGTCGCAGCGATCTGAGAACTAGATAGCAAGACGCAGATAATCTGCCTAGATACCACAGACAGAACTTATTGCTAGGAACACACTAATGGCCTATTCGTATACTGAGAAAAAGCGTATTCGTAAGAATTTTGGCAAGCTGCCAAGCGCTATGGACATCCCATACCTGTTGTCCATACAAATTGATTCTTATCGACAGTTTACCCAGACCGGCACTCCTGCTGAGGAGCGACTGGATCAGGGCTTGCACGCTGCTTTCAAATCCGTATTCCCAATTGTCAGCTACTCTGGCAAAGCCGTGTTGGAATACGTCAGCTATGAGCTTGGCAAGCCTGCCTTTGATGTGAAGGAATGTCAGCTTCGGGGATCGACTTACTCTGTCTCCCTGCGCGTGAAGGTGCGGTTGATTCTTTATGATAAGGAATCAACAACCCAAACGATCAAAGACATTAAAGAACAAGAAGTCTATATGGGCGAAATCCCATTGATGACTGAGTCGGGCACATTTGTCATTAATGGCACTGAGCGGGTTGTGGTATCCCAGCTCCATCGTTCACCTGGCGTGTTCTTTGATCACGACCGCGGCAAGACTCACAGCTCCGGTAAATTGCTGTATAGCGCACGGGTTATTCCTTACCGTGGCTCATGGCTGGATTTCGAGTTCGACCCTAAAGATCTCGTCTACGTGCGAATCGACCGTCGCAGAAAATTACCTGCGACCGTTCTGTTGCGCGCGCTGGGTTTCAGCTCCCAGGAAATCCTGGAGATGTTCTACGAGAACAACAGCTTCAAGCTGAAGAAAGGTAAAGAACCGACTATCGCTCTGGAACTGGTTGCTTCCCGTCTGCGTGGTGAAGTACTGAGCTTCCCGATCAAGGACAAGAAAGGCAAAGTCATCGTCGAAGAGGGCCGTCGTATTACCTCGCGCCATATTCGTCAGATGGAGACTGCCGGTCTGAAAGAGCTGGTCATCGCCAATGACTTCGTAGTTGGCAGCTCGCTGGCTAAAGACGTCATCGACGAAGAAACCGGTGAGGTTTTATTCCCTTGTAACGCTGAGATCACCGAAGAGATGGTAGAGCAGTTTTACGAGAAGGAAATTCCTGGCTTCGAAACGATTTTCACCAACGATCTGGATTGCGGTCCATTCGTTTCTGACACATTGCGTATCGATACCACCACTTCCCAATTGGAAGCCATGGTTGAGATCTATCGCATGATGCGTCCTGGTGAGCCACCAACAAAAGAATCAGCAGAAAATCTTTTCTCTAACCTGTTCTTCTCGCCAGAGCGCTATGACTTGTCTGCAGTAGGTCGCATGAAGTTCAACCGTCGATTGGGTCGACCAGAAACTACTGGTAACTCAGTCCTGGACACTGCTGACATCGTTGATGTGTTGAAGACTCTGGTTGGCATCCGTAACGGTTTCGGTTCCGTGGATGATATCGATCATCTGGGTAACCGCCGTATCCGTTCCGTAGGTGAGATGGCCGAGAACCAATTCCGTGTTGGTCTGGTGCGTGTTGAGCGTGCGGTGAAAGAGCGCTTGAGTATGGCGGACTCTGAAGGTCTGATGCCTCAGGATATGATCAATGCCAAGCCAGTGGCTGCCGCCATCAAAGAATTCTTTGGTAGCAGCCAGCTATCTCAGTTTATGGATCAGAACAATCCATTGTCAGAAGTCACCCACAAGCGTCGTGTTTCTGCGCTTGGACCAGGTGGTTTGACTCGTGAGCGTGCCGGCTTTGAAGTCCGTGACGTGCACCCAACTCACTACGGCCGTGTGTGTCCGATTGAGACACCTGAAGGTCCAAACATTGGTTTGATTAACTCGCTGGCAACTTATGCTCGCACTAACGACTACGGTTTCCTGGAAAGTCCTTACCGTAAAGTGACTAACAATAAGGTGACCGATGAGATCGATTACCTGTCGGCGATCGACGAAAGTGATTTCGTGATCGCTCAGGCCAGTGCCGAGTTGGACAAGAAGCGTGGCTTCGTCGAGCAGTTGGTGACGGTACGTTATAAGGGCGAGACAACACTTAAGCCACGGGAAGAAGTGGACTATATGGACGTCGCACCACAGCAGATGGTGTCGGTTGCGGCAGCCCTGATCCCATTCCTGGAGCACGACGATGCCAACCGCGCCCTGATGGGTTCGAACATGCAGCGTCAGGCTGTACCTACACTGAAGACTGAGAAGCCGCTGGTAGGAACCGGCATGGAGCGCAATGTAGCCCGTGATTCCGGCGTGTGTGTTGTGGCTTTCCGCGGCGGTGTGATCGAGAGCGTCGATGCTGGTCGAATCATCGTCCGGGTAAATGATGAAGAGACAGATGCTGGTGAAGCTGGTGTAGATATCTACAATCTCACCAAGTACACCCGCTCCAATCAGAATACCTGTATTTCACAGAAGCCTCTGGTGAAAGGTGGTGACACTATAGCCCGTGGCGACATCCTGGCGGATGGTCCTTCTATTGATACTGGTGAGCTGGCTCTGGGTCAGAACATGCGTATCGCGTTCATGCCCTGGAACGGTTACAACTTTGAGGACTCGATCCTTATTTCAGAGCGAGTCGTAAAGGAAGATCGTTTTACCAGTATCCACATTCAGGAACTGACCTGTATCGCCCGTGATACCAAGCTGGGTTCTGAGGAAATTACCGCGGATATTCCGAACGTTGGTGAAGGCGCACTGAGCAAGCTTGACGAGTCAGGTATTGTGTATATCGGTGCGGAAGTAGGCGCAGGCGACATTCTGGTAGGCAAGGTTACACCAAAGGGTGAAACTCAGCTCACTCCAGAAGAAAAACTGCTGCGCGCGATCTTCGGTGAGAAAGCGTCTGATGTGAAAGACACCTCACTGCGTGTACCTACTTCAGTAAAAGGTACTGTGATCGATGTACAGGTCTTCACTCGCGATGGTCTGGAGAAAGATCAGCGCGCGATCGAAATCGAAGAGATGCAGCTTGCGCAAGTACGCAAGGATATCGATGACGAGTATCGCATTGTCGAGGAAGCCACTTTCGAGCGTCTGCACAAGGCATTGGTCGGCAAAGTGGTAGCGGGTGGACCTAAGCTGAAGAAAGGCCAGAAAGTCACCAACGATTACCTCGCTAATCTGCCCCGCGAAGACTGGTTCAAGCTGCGCATGTCCAATGAGGCCATGAACAAGCAGCTGGAACGTGCGGAAGCACAATTGCAGGAACGCCAGAAGGAACTCGATGAGCGCTTCGAAGATAAAAAGAAGAAGCTCACTCAGGGCGATGATCTGGCTCCAGGC
>JAKSCP010000304.1 GCA_022360535.1 Pseudomonadales bacterium
AGCGCCCAACTAGCACTCTTCCAGGATATTTTTACACTCCGGTGGAACTAATCGAGACTCTGAATAAAGCGGTTAATTACCTCCAACACTTCTGCTTCGTGCGATAAGAACAGACTATGAGAAGAATCCTCCAATACAACGACTTCAGAGTTCGGCATTTCTGTATCGAATTTGTTGATTTCAGCTAGCTTATAAGGATTGCGTAATTCATAAAGCTGCGTTGTGTGTTGCCGAATGGCCGCATCCTCTTTGTCGTACCACGGCTGCATATAACTCTCAGGTGAGGTTTCTACATTGTAGATAGCAAGCGCCGGCAGCGGGATGTTGGCATAGTCGGGAGGCGGAATATCTGCCATCAGGGCCTGGCCAATTCTCCGATCAAATTGACGTTGTCCAAACCCGTTTCCCTGGAGTTCATAGCTGGCTATAAATTCCCCTTCCGGCAGCGGACTCGCCTCAATACGTTGCAAATAGGCGAGTACAGTTTCATAAGAAACCGTGTCGGCTGGCACCGGTGGAGGGGCTGGCGGTAAGGCCTGGTAGATTTCTCCATCGCCAAGGTCTTCTCCCGAGCGGTCATAGGCCGCATCGAGATAGATGAGCCCTGAGAAACGCTCAGGATACTTGGCTCCAAGAGTACTCAGCTCGTCGCCCGCCAGGGAATGTCCCACAAGAATCGGTGATTCGATGTTCATTGCCTCTATCACCTGCATGACATCTTCTCCAAGACGATCCATATCGTAGCCATAGTCAGGCGCGCTGGAAGCACCGAAGCCGCGCCGGGTAATCCCGATAACGCGATAGTCTGCTGCGAGTTTCTCTGCCAGCGAATCGTAGCTATGTGCCGTTGCGCCGCCACCCGCCAGCAGTACCAGCGACCTGCCCTGGCCACCCCAATCCAGAACCTCCAGACGAACCCCAGGCTCAACGGAAATGTAACTCACCTCGTGAGGCGATGAGTCGCTCCAACTGGATTGAGCATAGTGCAAGGGTTTGTCCAGCGCCGGGACTTCACAGGTTGCTGTTTCTGCCCCTAATATTCCTGCAAAGCTGATTTCTTTCGTGAGCACTTCTTCCATCGTGTATGCAGTCAGTAAGATCTTTGAATGATCAACGAGATTGGGAGACTGAATCTGCAGTTCATAGTGTTTGCCAGCCAGAAACTCAATCCAGCCAGGGCTGTAATTCGGGGAGAGACTATCTACCCGGCTCGACTCGACATTGATTAGCTCGGCAGCGACAAGCGCTGGCTGCGGACCCCTCTTAAAGCAATCGACATCAATCACATTGTTAACGTCGTCCACCCCGGCACTGCAATAACCGATACCGGGCACATGACGACGAATATTGTCAGTCGCCAGTTCATGCTGCATCGGGGAAAGCAATGCGCCTGTGTATTGTAGGGTGAGTTGGGTTGAAGCATCGTGCTGGATGGTCTGTAGTGAATCATGGGGCAACATCCAGAAATGGGTTGCCACATTCTCTGAGGTGCCGTACGGATTCGCATTGGTAAAGCGCGCCGGTCGTAGTTCAATGGGGCGGTTCACCGAGTTCGCGTTATAGATCGCTTTGCTGTGAAGCATGACCAGGCGCCAGTCTTCAGGTACTTGCCGGGCCCGGACATTGGTCGCAAAAGTAATCGAACCGGCACCTGCCCTGTTTAATAAGAACTGCGACCAATAGCCTGCGCCTACTGTTCCCTGGTTGTCCGCTGACGCTCCGCTACTGGACTGACCGATGACCGAACTGGGAAAACACCCGAACACACCATCCAGAACTACATCGTCCATTAATGATTCGGTATTGTCATTGACCACAGACTGTTGAACGCGCAACAACGTTGGCCACGCAGACTGCGAGAATGAACCCATTACCAGAACCAGGGTCAGCATCACTCCAGCGCAGGTAGCCAGCACTGCCTGCCGTCGCTTTTTCCCCTGATACTGTAACCAGTACACCCAGCCAATCAGGGCGATCAGGCCAATCCCAATGGGATAAAGCAGAATCCACATAATGCCCAGAGTCATCGCATCATCGCCGACTGCATCAGGGTTGATCGGGAGCGCCGGGGTAAACACAGCAGGGACACTCAGCGCCACAAACGCGGCAAGTACATTACCCAAGGCATGGGTCACGGAGCCTGAAATAAAGGCAAACATGAAGACAAACGGCAGTACCAACAGCATCCACCAGGATTCGATCGAGGTAGCACGCAGCAACGATTCCACAATGGAGTAACCTGAAGCGAAGCTGGCGAAAAAGCCGAATACAACCAATGGGCCCAATACCACCATACCCACCAGCAGGAGCTTGGCTAAGAGCAAATCGATCTTGGCGATGGGTCGCGTCAGCCAGTCGTGACTCAAACTGATCGCTGGATCCTGGACAAACGCGACAAGGAGAAGAAGGCAAGCAACTAATTTGCTTAACTGCGGCAAATAGATGACTAAGAAAGAGAGTAGCGGGCTATCTGTGTCCTGATAAAACTCTGTAACGATGATATCCAGGGTCAATACCATAACGGTGAGCGACACCAGGGGAAATAACCCGCGAAAATCTTTCATCACTATCGCGGAGATAACGGGGTAGGAAATCTTCACTCTGAATTGCCCTTTCTGCCTTCACGAATCAAGGTTTTGGATATCTCACGCAAGCTGATGGGTTCTTCTTCAAATTGAATTGGGCCGAGA
>JAKSCP010000177.1 GCA_022360535.1 Pseudomonadales bacterium
GACCCGCGTAATGCCCAAGCCTTTAGCGAGCCGGCGCACTGACGGCTTGCCAGGCGCAACAATACGGATATAATTGCGCCTCCTTCGCGGAGGGGTGGCAGAGTGGTTGAATGCACTGGTCTTGAAAACCAGCGAGGGTGAAAGTCCTCCGAGAGTTCGAATCTCTCCTCCTCCGCCATATCCTGCCCTCCTCACATTCATACCACTTCTCAGAGCCAACGCTAGCCAGTAATTCGGTACCTCTTTTGCGGAGGAGGAGAGAAAAGCCGGGCACATTCAAAACCCATTGCTTTTACCGCCACCCCCGGTATCATAATTCTTAACTGCGACAACGGTTTACCTGGCTAAAGGTATTGAATTCACTGGCTTAAGCCCCAATATCTAAGCTCAGCGATTACACAAAATCGGCTGATCAGGTACACCGATAAGGAAATCAAGCACAACAATAGTTGGTCGTTAAACTAACTAATTCTTAACTGCTGGAGACAATGATGAACGAAGTTGATTTGACTATAGCTCAAGGCCAGGAATCGGCACTGGCGGTCAATAAAGTTCTAAAAAACACTTACCTGTTACTTGGTATGACCCTGGCGTTTAGTGCGCTTACGGCGGCGTTGAGCTTTAACGCTCCCGTCCTCAGCCCCTGGATATTTCTAATTGGTGCCTATGGCTTTTTATTCGCCACTCACGCCTTGGCGAATAGCCCATGGGGGCTGGTCACCACCTTTGGTTTTACCGGTTTCATTGGTTATGGAATTGGTCCGTTATTGGGCTTCTTGCTTTCCACTTCCTCAGGCAGTGAGATAGTGATGACCGCTTTAGGTGGCACTGCATTTATCTTTTTTGGCCTGTCTGGATGGGTGTTGGCGTCACGCAAAGATTTTTCTTTTCTGCGTGGCTTCATTGCTGCGGGTTGTTTGGTCCTGATTGCGGCGATCATTATTAGCCTGATCTGGCAAATGCCTGCCCTGCAATTGGCGATGTCAGTTGCCTTCATGTTCTTTTCAAGCGCAGTGATTCTGTATCAAACGTCAGAAATTATTCACGGCGGAGAACGTAACTACATTCTGGCAACGATCACGCTGTATGTTTCTCTGTACAATATTTTTATGAGTCTTCTGCACTTGCTGATGGCTTTTTCAGGTGACGACTAACAGAGACTGCTTTATCAGTTAAATCAAAAGCCCCAGCCTGTCTGGGGCTTTTCTTTTGCTTAACTCACCGTGAAATTCGCCATAGTCGTTTACACGTCCCCCTCCTCTTCCCAGGCAGCTACCACTGCTTACCACTTTGTGCGGACCTTGCTTAAGGAAGGTCATGATATCTATCGCCTGTTTTTCTTTGCTGACGGCGTGGAAAATGCCAATCGACTTACGGTTGCGCCCCAGGACGAAGTGAATTTGCCCCAGCAATGGCATGAACTTATCAGGAACAATGAACTCGACTCGGTGGCTTGCGTGAGTTCCGCAATCAAGCGTGGTGTATTAAACGTGCAAGAGGCGGAGCGTCATGAAATCGACGCACACTCGCTGCATGACAGTACAGAGATTGCGGGCCTTGGTCAGCTTGTGGACGCGGCCATCAACGCAGACCGGCTGGTACAGTTTGGTTAAGTTAGACCCATGGCAAAATCCTCCAAGACTTTTACTTTCTTATCCAGATCCGCTCCGTACGGCAGCAACCGACCGCAGCTTTGCCTGGATGCAGCTTTGGCAACTGCGGTATTTGAACAGACTGTGAATTACATATTCATCGACGACGGTGTCTACCAATTGTTAAAAGATCAAAACGCCGAGCCCATACGCAGTAAGACACTCGGGAATGCCATGCAGACGCTGGAACTGTACGGAATCGAACAGGTGTTTGTTGACAAAGAGTCGCTTTCGGAGCGTGGATTGACCGCCGATGATTTGCTGCTGCCAGCAGCCTCAGTTGATGCGACAGACATCGCCGAACTACTGGATAGCTCAGACTACGTCTTCAACTTATGAGTACTCTCTACACAGTTAACCGATCACCTGCGACAGGCCTACTCGAACGGTGCCAGCGCTTTGCAAAGCCTGGCGATGGGATCCTCTTTCTTGAAGACGGTACTTATCATGGAGCACAGGAAAGTACTTTGAGTGAATTGGATAGCGATATCGCTGTGTACTGTCTCAAAGAGGACCTGGCTGCCCGTGGACTAACTGAGAAAATAACCGATCGGGCACAACCGGTGAGTTATCGCAGGTTCGTTGAGTTGTGTACTGAATTCGACAAAGTGGTCAGCTGGTTCTGACGGGCCAATCATGATTGAGCGGGACAAAGAAGGGTATCTTCGCAACCTCAATGACTGGTCAGAAGAGATTGCGGATGAGATAGCACTGAGTGATGGTATCAAACTGACTCCAGCTCATTGGGAGATCGTTGCTCTGCTACGAAAATTTCACAGACGCTACCAGATGTCGCCCGCAACCAGGGCGCTAATCAGTTTTGTAAAAAAGGAGCTGGGTTCTGACAAAGGGAAAAGCACTTACCTGATGCGGTTGTTCGGAGGCAGCGCAGCCAAGACTGCGGCCAAGATTGCAGGCTTACCTAAGCCGGACAATTGTCTTTAGCTGAACCTAGTCGTACCAGGAAAGCTGATCCCGCAGCTTAACCACATTTCCCATGATGGTCAGAGTGGGTGCCTGTAACTCAGCTTCCTTCACTTGCTGCACGATAGTGCCAAGCTCACCCACAATGACTTTCTGACTCTCCATCGTCCCCTGCTGAATTACGGCCACTGGCATTGACTTGTCCATACCCGCCTGCATCAGTTTTTCGCAAATAGTTGGCAGCCCGACCAGACTCATATAGAAAACAAGCGTCTGTTGTTCAGCTAACAGGGAGCCCCAGTCCAATTCGTTTTCACCTTCCTTTAAGTGGCCCGGTAGAAATCTTACTGAATGGGCGTAGTCGCGATGGGTGAGTGGGATTCCTGCATAGGCAGCGCAGCCGGTGGCGGCGGTGATGCCAGGAACGATCTGGAAAGGAATCCTGGCTTCGGCAAGTGTGGTTAGCTCCTCTCCTCCCCGGCCAAAGATAAAAGGATCCCCTCCTTTGAGTCTCAATACGCGTTTGCCCGCCTGCGCAAAGTCTACTAACAGTTGATTGATGGTAGTTTGTGCAGTGCTCTGTTTGGCGTGCTGTTTGCCGACATGTGTTTTCTCGGCGTCCGGTCTGACTCGCTGCAAGATGGCAGGCGATACCAGCCGATCGTAAAGGACGACATCTGCCTTATGCATGAGTCGAAGCGCACGCAAGGTAAGCAGGTCCGGATCCCCGGGTCCTGCCCCAACCAGGTAGACTTCACCGGTCACTGTCCCTGTGTCTTCGGCCTGCTGTAATAAATCGCTCAACACTGTATGTGCTGCTTCTTCCTGTCCACTGTAAACCAGTTCAGGGACTTCTCCTTCCAGTACAGTTTCCCAGAACCGCAGTCGGGTAGAGAAATTTCCTAAACGTTCTTTTACCTGGGCGCGGTATGAACCGAGAAGCCGCGCGAGCTTGTCGATGCGGGTTGGTAGTTGCGATTCGTTGAGTTCTTTCACCATCCGCGTCAATACGGGCGAAGTGCCACCACTGGAGATAGCAACCACCAAAGGCGATCTATCGACAATCGCAGGCATGATGAATGAACAAAGGTGGGGCTGGTCGACTACATTAACCGGTAAGTCCAGCTCATTGGCCGCTTCGCTTACAGCAAAATTCACCTCGTCATTATCAGTGGCAGCCACGACTAAACAGGCATCTTTCAAGTGAGAAGCCTGAAAACTGGATTCGATCAGTGTAACCGGATGGCTTTCGGTGAGGGATTGAATGGCTGGAGAGAATGATTCAGCAACGATATCCAGATGGGCACCAGCGCGCAGCAAAAGGTTTGCCTTGCGCAGTGCAATCTCGCCGCCTCCTACTACAACACATCTTCGATCCCTGATGTTCCAGAAGATTGGCAGCAGTTCCATTAGCCGAGCGTCTCTAAGCCACCCATGTACGGTCGTAATACTTCTGGAATTGTTATCTGACCTTCAGCGTTTTGGAAATTCTCCAGCACGGCAACCAGAGTACGACCTATGGCCAATCCGCTGCCGTTGATAGTATGCACCAGTTCTGGTTTGCCGGTGTCAGGATTTCTCCAGCGTGCCTGCATACGACGGGCCTGAAAATCAGTGAAGTTACTGCAGGAGGATATTTCACGATAGCAGTCTTGAGAAGGCAGCCACACTTCTAAATCGTATGTCATTGCGGAACCGAATCCGAGGTCTCCGCCGCAGAGAATGACTTTCCGGTACGGAAGTTCTAATAGCTGCAGAACCTTCTCGGCATGGGATGTCAATTCTTCGAGTGCTTGTGTGGATGTTTCCGGTGTCACTATTTGCACCAATTCCACTTTCTCAAACTGATGTTGCCGAATCATGCCTTTAGTGTCTTTGCCGTAGCTTCCCGCCTCAGAACGAAAACAGGCGGTATGGCAAGCAAACTTCAGAGGCAGTGCTTTGGCATCAACGATTTCATCACGGACGATATTGGTCACCGGTACTTCAGCTGTGGGGATAAGGTAGTAATTGTGATCGCCTCGCAGCTTGAATAAATCTTCTTCAAACTTGGGTAGCTGACCTGTGCCAAGCAGCGAGTCCTGATTCACAATATAGGGTACGTTGATTTCCTGATAGCCATGCTGTTGGGTGTGAAGATCCAGCATGAATTGCTCCAGCGCCCGGTGCAGTTTCGCGACCATGCCTTGCATCACTACAAACCGTGAACCGGTTAACTTGCTGCCAGCTCCGAAATCAAGCCCATTGATTTGCTCGCCTAATTCGGTGTGATCTTTTACTGCGAAATCGAACTGAGGGACTTCTCCCCATGTCAGTACTTCCTGGTTAGCGGTTTCGTCATCGCCTTCAGGAACATCGTCGTGGGGTGCATTGGGTACACCCATCAGGTAAGAATTGAACTCGCTCTGTAGCGCATTGAGCTGTTCTTTCTTGGTCTCCAGTTCCTGCTTCATGTTTTCCATGGAGCTGAGAATCTCTGAGATGTCTTCTCCCGCTGCTTTCGCCTTACCGATTTCCTTGGAACGAGAATTCCGTTCGTTCTGAAGTGCCTCTGTTTCCAACTGCAGAGCCTTGCGCTGGCTATCCAGTTCAGCAAGTAAGTTGGTGTCGAGCTCAAATTTCTTCTTTTTGAGAAGACTGGCAATGCGCTCGGGCTCAGAGCGAATCCATTTGGGGTCTAACATGTTTAGGTCCTGCTAACGTCAGAAAACGGCTTTGGCGAGCAATATGCCGATATAGGCAGCGAATAGGCAGACCACCACGCTGCTTAGAATGTAGAAAAGTGCGGTATTGTAGTTGCCTTCCTGGAACAACAAAAGTGCGTCCAGCGAGAAAGTTGAGAATGTGGTCATGGCGCCAAGGAAACCTACTATCAGAAGAGGACGCAGGGTTTCTGCCATCTGCAGGCGCTCGCTGAACAGTATGAACAATAAGCCGATGAGGAAACTGCCAAGGGCATTCACCGTGAACGTGCCCATTGGAAACCCGGAAGAGGTAATGCTTTGCACACTGGAACTAAGCCAGTAGCGAGATACGGCGCCCAATGCTCCGCCGATGGCTATAGCAAGATAAGTCATCATGAAATTGCTTTCTCAATTGTCGGCGTTAGGCGCCAGTGCTGTTATCGATAATTTCGATATCTGCTGGCGGGCTGAAACTGAACAATTCATCTTCAATATCGACGTTCTGCTGAACAGAGTTGAATTCCCAAACGGTTTGTTGACCATTCTTATTCGCGATATGAATGGACTGAATGGCAGCATTAGAGAAACTCAGGGTGATGCTGTTGTAAATACTTTCCAGGGCGAGCGGTGTCAGCCGAAACTGTTGGAAAGACTCATCATCAGAATCTAACAGCTGTACTGCGTACTCAGTCTTGAGTTGCTCGGTGTCTCCACTCAATAGCTGAGCTGCTAACTCTGAATCTTCACTATTCCAGTCTTCGATAACGAGTTGTTCCAGATCGGGTTGGTAGTTCCAAAGTTTACTGCCGTCGGTAACGACCAGTTCCGGGAATGGTTCGATCGTTTCCCAATAGAATCCACTGGGGCGTTTTAATGCCATGCGGATCTCGCTCTCTTCCAAGACACCGCCATCTGACTCCACAATGAGTTGCAAGACATCCGCTTGCAAGGTTTCGAATTCCTGCAGCAAAGCGTCCAACTGAGCTTGTGAGTCGGTCTGCGCAATTGTGCTGGCAGGAAGCAAGAAACTGGCAGCAGCCAGAGTATTCAAAAGTCTCTGGAGGAAAGTCATGGCGAGAATGGCTAGTCGCGAGGTGGTGGTGGAGCAATGACTTCACGGGAGCCGTTGCTGTTCATTTCCGATACTACCCCAGCGGCTTCCATGGATTCAATCATGCGGGCAGCGCGGTTATAGCCAATGCGTAACTTGCGCTGTACAGCAGAGATGGAAGCTTTGCGAGACTCGGTCACAAACCGAACTGCCTCGTCATACAGGGCGTCACTCTCTTCGTCACCCTCTCCTGCCATACCACCGCTCAACATGTCAGCGTCATCGGCACTGCGAGTAACCGCATCGATATAAACAGGTTCACCACGACGCTTCCAATCGGCGACTACCCGATGCACTTCCTCATCGCTGAC
>JAKSCP010000176.1 GCA_022360535.1 Pseudomonadales bacterium
AGAACTCTGCAGCTGCTCGACTACCTGCTGTTTCCAGGGTTCAGACGCCAGTCAATCGTTGCGCCTATCTATATTGTTGCGAACCCTCGTAGTGGCACTACGTTCCTGCATCGACTAATGGCAGCCGACCCCCGCTTTGTAGATACCAAGTTGTACCAGTCACTTTTTCCGTCAGTCACGTTTTACTACTTTATCAATGGTCTCAATTGGTGTGACAAAAAACTGGGGCAACCACTCTACAAGGTTTTGGTGAGACCGTTGGGAAGATGGATGTTTCAGGAATGGGAGGGGTTGCATACCACAGGCCTGGAACACTCAGAAGAAGATGAGGCCTATTGGATATATCCTTTGCTTACCCCGACCTTGTTAATCTTTTTTCCTTTTTTCGCGAAACTGCGAAAGGCTGTTTTTGTTGACGAGCAGCCTGAATCAGTAAGGCACAAGGCCAGGTGTTATCTTCAGCGTCAGCTGCAGCGCTTGTTGTATGTCCACGGTAACAACAGAACGCTATTAGCGAAAAATGCGGCGGCAGCCGGCCGCATTAAAACCTATCTGGACGTCATGCCAGACATGCGGGTGGTCCACATCTACCGCCATCCCTGTCAATCAATTGCTTCCGCCTTAAGTATGTTCAGTCAAAAGCCCTGGCAGGTATTGGCGCCCAAAGTGGCGGGGAGTTCGGCGGAGATGAAGGATGCTGCAGAGCTTTGGTGCCAGCACTATTTGCGGCATATGCAGTTACGGGAAGAACTGCCTGGTGGACGTTACTTTGAAGTTGCTTACGACGATTTGGTTAACAATCCGGGGGGCGTGCTGCGAAACCTATATGCACACTTTAGTCTGGAAATGTCGGCTGAGTTCGAAGCTCATCTTGATGAGCAGGTGGCTCTTATGAAGAACTATCGCAGTTCACATGACTATCGGCTGTCAGACTTTGGTATCGATGAAGAGTGGATTTACCAGCGTCTGCAGCCTGCTTTTGAAGCCTATGGTTTTTCGAAAATAGCAGCAACCGACTAATCCCTTCTAAACACCCGTTCCTGGCAGACACAACTACAATGCACGTTTTACCCTGGTTAGTGGTATCGCCTCCGCAGAGAGTTCGATTTCAGGAAGGTGAAACGCCCTGACCTCTCGGTTCGGTCTGCTGATGCCATAAACCACTCGCTGCGGCGAGGATTTATCCCAGGCAAAGGCCTGGCCTTCCACATCAATCGCGATAGTTGCGAGGTGAGTCAGTTTTGGACCCATTGCTGGCGCTCCCAAGACATACATCTCTGGTCGATCATGACCGGTGAGATAGAGTAATCCATCCGGACCGATCGCGCCTCCGGAAGCGGCGTGGGGTTGCATGCGTTCAATGACTGTTTCGGGAATCATCCAGCCACCGATGCGGCGCCATTCATTGTCGTAGCGAATGATAGAGGCGAAGGAGTGATCTTTGTAGTTCAGTCCGCCGTTCTCATCATAATGCGCAAAGCCAGCTATCCAACCATCCCCTAAGCGATCAAACCAGGTCAGTGAACCTTCTTCCAAAACACCGAAACTGTAACTTTGAACATGCTCCATGCTTTCGGTGTCAAATACTTCGATTGAACTGGCCATAGGGACTTCCGGGAAATTCGAGTTGGCGCAATACAGTTTGGCTTGCTCGGCATAACAGCTATTTAGATGACGGATTGGGCCACCACGTGGGCTGACGAAGCGACTAACCAGCTCTCCGCTGGATTTCTCATACTTGCCCACTACGGTGTTCACGATGGCGTAGAAGTGCTGGCGGTCAGCAGCAGCACCCTGACCGGCTTCTACCGCTGGATAGCGTCTGATCTCTTCAGCGGAGTAGGATGGGATAGCAGGCGGCTCCCATTGAGGAATCTCCAGCCGTTGTGCGAACAGGGGTGCACTAAAAGCTACGGTCAGACAGCAAAATACCAAAGAGCTCAGTTTCATCGGTCAATTCCTGGTTTCCATACGTGCATCAACCATACTGCAAAATTGTTGCGAAGTTTAGACAGGAGGGGCTTGGTTTGCAGGAACGACAGGCAAGCTATAGAAGCTCAGGCAGTGCTGAGCTTCTGCAGTCGCAAAGGAATTGATAGCTTTGGTGTTGGAAGTGCTAGGCTTCCTGGATGGATTCCCACATGCGATCCATGAGGGTGAAATCCAGATTCTCCAGCATCTGAATCAGGTCGATGCGTAGAGTGGTCTCAGCTTCGGTAGCTGATTCGTGTTGGAGAATCTTCTTGTTTACCCAGATCGCTTCTTTCAGGCCAACAAAATAGATATCTCTCGAAGGGTAATCTTTCACAGAGCGCACATGCACACTGGAAAGGCCGTATTTTGACAGCTTCTGCAAACACTTCTCGGTGTCAGCTTCAGCTAGTGCGACCTCTAGTGGCACTAATCCATCACGCATAGCTTCTGACGAGATGTTTTTGACTCGTTGACGGTACTCGCTTAGCTGAATCACATTGCTCATTGGAGTTTCTGCTGCCTCAGTTGTGTTCTTGTAGGAATTCTTTTCTAAACTAGTGTGTGTCGTTACACGCTGAGTTGGTCTCAGCTCTAGCAAGCAATCCACGTTTATGTGAACTGGATGCTTGATGGAGATTAAGTGTGGATAGCCCGCAATAGTGCGTCAATAAATTGTTTGAAAATTGTTTTTTGACCACAATATTTGGACAGTTGAATTATTGATAACTGTAATTCTTGGGGCGATTTCAAAACTGAAAGCAGATTTTCTCTGGCTTGCAGAGAAGAAAAGGAGGGAAACACTAAAAGGGAAAACTTAGTGTTTTAAACGATAGCATAACTGTAAGAATATTCCTACAGTCGTGCTAATTAAACGTCTGACAAAGAGTTCGGTGTCAAACTGAAAGTCATTGTAGGAATCTATTACCGATTGTGCGCCAAACGATTCAAACTTCCGTCAATGAATTGCCAGATTAGCCATTCGTAATCGTCATTTAATGGACAGTGAAGCGTAGTCGGCGAAACTGGTCTATTTATCTTTAATAATTCTCCTCTATAGAAAGAAGAAGGACGAACACACTGGCCAGGATGTTATAGGCGGTTTCCGGCAAGCTGTTTACTTCGCTGGGTGACAGGTCACTACCCGTCATTTCGAATTCCCGCAATTCAGGCAGCCTGCCGTCTTCTAATGCGCTCGCTATGGGGCCAGCAACATCGCCGGGCAGCATGGATGCGTTAACTTCACAGGCTAGCAAAGCCTCCTCTGCTTCCCAGTTGATGCGTTCCCGTAGTTCTTCTTCTGTCGCTGCACTGCATTGCATGGCGACCAGGGTAATATTCATGGCTTCCAGCATGGTGCTCAGCTCACTAGTTTGCGCATTAAGGGTTGGCAGCAACTCTCCATTTTCAAGTTTGAGCTGGATTTTGCACTTGCTTTCACTAAGGCCAACCTGAATCAACACAATGCCTAGGAGTTGAAATTGACAGGCACAGCTAATGCGCCAGAATTCTCGGCGTTGAGAAGCCGACCCCTGAACCTCTTTGCGCCGCGCCTTCAACGAAAATATCTGTGCCTGATCGCGTTCTACGTAGGGAAATGAAAAACCCCATGGCAACCAGGGTGCTGAAGGCCTGCGTTGCATGCTGCCATGATGCTGAATCGCCGAATCCAGTAGCATCAATAGCGTACTGGCAATGGCCTTTTGGCTGGCGAAATCACCTTGATAGGGCCGCAGCGAAAGGACCTGAGAGTTTGGTTCGGCGATGCTGCGCAACTGAGCCTGTAGCGCCAGTTTTAGATTTCCGATTAGTGCCGAGAGGCTGGATTTGGAAACCGGTTCGTTGGGTTCTGACAGCGCCCTACTGATGCCGCTGAATTCTTCGAACAAGGCACGTAAACGACCGTTATGCCTTAAGTCAGAAACCGCTGGCAACCAGTTCGCTATCTGCTGCATGCTGGCCAATGCTTGAGGGGAGAGTTGTTGCGATATCGAATTGGGAGGACGATGCAGTAAGCTGAGCAATGACGCAAATTTGTTGGGGTGACTCGAGATCTGTGAGGCCCATTGCGAATTATTCAGATTAATCTGTGTTGCCACTGGTAGAAGACGCAGGGAGCTGTCTATGCTGCCACCGCCTTCTTTAATGACTGTCAGTTTTATAACAGGATCCAATGCGGTCACCTGTAGTTGGCGCATTGTGCCTGGTTCAAATTTTTGTCCACCCACCGGTGTATAAATTGCGCCATCTATGCGCAGTGCAGTATTGCCATTCGGCAAGCGGATCGCCTGGGCATTTAAAACCTGGTTTAACGCCCAGGAAACACCACCATTGGCCAGATCCCTCGCTGTGCCCGGAGCAAAGTTGGCACTACGTCCGGCAGTGACGACTGAATAATTTGATGGTCCAACCATCTCTCACCTCTCTGCTTTCACTACGACAGATTCGGCCAATCACCTGAGCTGTTCTTTCCGCTGGCACAGTCTTTGCTCAATTGAGATCAGGTGTTCTGTTTTTGTCAGTTTTCGACGAAGGAACTGCGAATCAGCCCTCTAAATGGAAAGAATCGCGCTCAAAGCGTCGGTTCTGTCAATAAATAACTGGCACAGAAATGACTATGTCATTTGAGTGACCCTGAAATCACTGATTCAGGCAAGAAATTTAAGACACGGACAGATGATTAGAAATCGCCGACGACACGCACGGAAATCCGGACCGGAAAAAGCGGCTCAACTCCTGATGGTAATGGGAGAAGACGGAGCGGCTGGTGTACTTAAACTGTTGCGAGCTGATGAAGTACAAAAAATCGGTTTGGAAATGACTCACCTCAATGAGATGAGCACCGAAGACGTCAATACCGTGCTGACCAGTTTTATCGAAGGATGTATGAATGACGGTTCCATCAATGTGGAAGCTGGTGAATTTACCAAGACTGTTCTTACTGAAGCGCTTGGACAAGAAAGCGCGCAAAGCCTTCTGGAGAAAATAACCCGTGGCGGGAACACGCGGGGACTCGATGCGCTGAAGTGGATGGAGCCACAATTGATCTCGGGCATTATCCAAAACGAACACCCGCAAATTCAGGCGATTGTGATATCCCACCTCGGCGCTGAGTTGGCAGGTGAAGTGCTGTCTTTTCTGGAAGAAGAGACCGTCGTCGAGTTGATACTGCGAATGGCGGAAATGGAGCCAGTGGATCCGATTGCCCTGGAGGAATTGAACTATGCTTTGGAAAAGCAGGTGGAAGGCGTGGTGACCAAGCAGAGTTCAGAGATGGGCGGCATCAAGAATGTCGCCAACATCTTCAACACACTGGATAAAGGGTTTGAAGAAAGCCTGATGGGCAAGATTACCAGTCTGGACAACGATGTTGCTGCAGCGATCCAGGAGGAGATGTTTGTCTTCGAAGACCTGAAGAAAGTTCCAGACAAAGACTTTCAGAAAGTATTGCGCGAAGTCTCTACCGAATCCCTGGCTATGGCGCTTAAGGGTGCAGACACCGCGATGGTGGATAAAGTGCTGCGCAATATGTCATCTCGAGCCTCTGAAATGTTTAAGGAAGATATGGAAAGCCTCGGGCCAGTTCGTATTAGTGAAGTAGAAGTGGCGCAGAAGGACGTGCTGACCACAACTAAGAAGCTGGCGGACGAAGATAAGATCTCGTTGGATGAAGATGAAGCAGAAATGGTTGGTTAAGGGAAATTGTTGGAGCGCAGGAACAGCAATCTATGAAAGAAGTACTTACACAAAATGAACTCGACGCTCTGGTAAACCATGGTGAAGAGGCGGAAGCAGATGCGCGAATTGTCACCAAGGATGACTATGAAATCTACGATCTGGCTAGTGGTATGCACCGGGTTAAAGGGTGGTCTCATGACATCAAGATTGTTGACGAGCGTATACAGACCAATCTGAGCATTCGTCTGCTGGGTATTTTGCACAAGAGTGTGGAAGTGCGTCGCGGTGAAATCCAGATTTCAAAGTACGCGGCCTGGGCGCCGTCAGTCGAGGTTCCTTCCAGCATTAATATCTATGCATTACGCGGCATGATGGGCTACTCGGCCATTGTGCTCGACTCACATCTGGTACATGCCCTGGTGAATTCGTTCTTTGGTGGTGGCACGCGGCAGACAGAGCTCAGTGTTAAGGATTTCACCCATACTGAGCAACGAGTAATTCAACTTATTCTCAACACTATCATCGAAACCATCAAAGAGAGTTGGAAAGAACTTTCCGAAATCGATTTTGTCCCCGTCGAGTCCGAAGTCAATCCAGAACATCTGAACTCCTATTCTGATTCAGACGTGTTGATGGTGCGTCCTTTTTCCCTGGAATTCTCCGGTGGTGGTGGCGAGATTCAACTAATCATCCCTGGGGTCACCGCAGACTCAATCTTTCGTCGCAAAAACAGCGGTGTTCAGTCCGGAGAAATTGCGGCACGGGAATTCATGACACAGAAGGCATTGGACTATGTCGCCAATGTCACTGGAGAACTTACGGGTGCCAAGTTAACTCTTGGGGAAGTTTTTCGGCTGGCAGAGGGTGACATTATTAGTGTCGATTCGCCGGAGAAGGTGGATGTGAAAGTGAACGGAGTCGCGAAGTTTAAAGCAAAAATGGGTGAGATAGGCGGGCGCGTGTGCTTGCGAGTAATCGATTAAGAAGCTGGTAGACAACAATGAGCAACGAATTTACAGAAGACCCAATGCAAGCGCCAACAGCAGATGCAGCAGATAATGCCGCAGCGGTAGTCGCTGGCACAGCCATGGATTCCGAGACAGCAGCCTCTGTTCATCCGGTATCTCCAACTCCGCTGGGAGCAATTGCAAAATCCAAGGCCCTGGTTGAGGCCAAACCCAAATCAAAAGCCAGTTTGAGGAGCATGGTTGATGTCCCTATCACTCTGGTTATGGAAGTGGGGCGCACCAATATCAGCGTGGCCCAGCTGATGGAGCTGGTGGAGGGATCCATTATCGATTTGCGTAAAGTCTCAGTGGACTCCATCGAGGTGCGGATGAACGAAAAAATCATCGCTCAGGCGGAAGCGATCTCACTGCAACAACGTTACGGCATTCGCTTCACTTCGTTGGAAAAGATGGCGACAGGCGAGGAAGAACAAACCGAAGGTGTGTGATATGACGGAAACCGGCGCCAGATTAGGAGTGTTTCTCACTACGACTATGCTGACTACGCCAGTACTGGCGGCAGCCGAGGATGAAGCCGCGGTTATGCCTGTTGTTGAGCTTTCAGATTCCTCTTATCTGCTTCAGGTACTGCTCTCTCTGGTGCTGGTGCTAGGCACGATCTTTCTTCTTTCTTATTTGGTACGGAAGTTTGAACTCACTCCTGCCAGCAAAGAAGGTCCGATAAAAATTCTCCACAGTGTGGGTATTGGCGGCAAAGAACAGTTACTGCTCGTACAGGTAGGTCAGGAGCAGGTGTTGCTTGGTCGGTCTCCTGGCCATATTGCAACTGTGCACCAACTCAAGGAGCCAGTTACAACGGAAGGAAGTACCAACACTGAACCAGTCATGGCGGGGATGTTCGCCAAGATACTCAACAGGGAAATGTGATGTCACGTGTCTTGATACAGCTTGGGCTTATGTTGCTATTTTGCTTTTTGGCAGAATCGGCGGCTGCAGCCAGTTCTGACATTACGCTGCTGACGTCCCAGGAAACCGAAGATGGCGGGGCGAGCTATAGCGTGAGTTTGCAGATTCTAATTTTCATGACCTTGCTGTCCATGCTGCCGGCAGCACTGATGGCAATGACTTCGTTCACTCGTATCGTCATTGTGTTGGCCATCCTGCGTCAGGCTCTGGGCATGATGCAAACCCCTTCTAATCAAATAATTGTTGGCATCGCGTTATTTACTACTTTTTTTATTATGAGCCCGGTCTTTGAGGCTGCTTACAGTGACGGCTTGCAACCTTATATGGAAGACAGCATCGGTATGGAAGACGCATTAGCCCGAACTTCCGATCCGTTTCACGAATTTATGCGCAGCCAGGTGCGAGAAACCGATGTGGCTTTGTTTGCGCAAATGTCAGGCGCTCAGGAAGCGTTTGCCTCACCGCAAGAGATTCCTTTTCGCGTATTGGTGCCAGCTTACATCACCAGTGAGTTGAAAACCGCTTTCCAGATTGGTTTTCTCATCTTCATTCCTTTTCTGGTCATTGATCTGGTGGTGTCCAGCATTCTGATGTCCATGGGTATGTTGATGTTGTCACCTATGCTGATCTCACTCCCGTTCAAGATCATGCTGTTCGTCCTGGTGGATGGATGGACTCTCATTCTGGGTACTTTGGTATCCAGTTTCTTGCCCAGTTGATTCGGAAGCCATCATGACAGAAGAGCTGGTACTGCAAGTCGGAAGAGAAGCGCTTTATTTGATTGTGTATCTGGCAGCGCCTCTGTTGTTGTCAGCTCTGTTAGTCGGTTTGATCGTCGGGGTCTTTCAGGCTGCTACCCAAATACAGGAACAAACACTTAGCTTTATTCCCAAACTGGGTGCGCTGGTAGTTGCGCTGATTTTGATGGGGCCATGGTTGTTACAGATGTTGCTCAACTTCACGGAAAACCTGTTTATACGAATTCCAGGGATGATTGGTTAGATCGAGAGCAGTGCGGAAATGACTATCGCAGTAACAGACATACTCGACATGATGCAGGCCTTCCTGTGGCCGTTTCTGCGTCTAAGCGCACTATTGTTTGCGGCTCCAATACTCGGCGCGCGAACGGTGCCGGTGCGCATCCGAATTGTATTGGGCGTGGTACTAAC
Organism: Pseudomonadales bacterium; assembly: GCA_022360535.1. Taxonomy (GTDB): domain Bacteria; phylum Pseudomonadota; class Gammaproteobacteria; order Pseudomonadales; family Pseudohongiellaceae; genus UBA9145. The sequence goes on from JAKSCP010000176.1 coordinate 8,753, forward strand.
AATCCTTGTGCAACCACTGTTGCCAGCAATGCCGGACATTGCGCCAATCAGTGCTGCTGGGTTTATCACGGCTGTACAGCAAATCGCGATCGGTACGGTGATGGGTATGACACTACAGATCATGTTCTCCGCATTCGTCATGGCGGGAATGATTACTGCAACCACCATGGGATTGAGTTTTGCTTCAACCGTAGATCCACAGAATGGCATTCAGGTACCAATGATTGGTCAGTTGTACCTCATTCTTGGGACTCTGATGTTTCTTGGATTGGATGGCCACTTATTGTTGATCGAGTTGTTGGCAGCAAGTTTTACGTTTCTGCCAATCGGTGCGCAACTGCTATCACCAGACCTGTTTTTCAGTATCGGATTGTTTGGTTCTCAGATGTTCCTGGCAGCCGTGATGATTGCTTTGCCGGCCACCATGGGTGTGTTGTTGGTCAACCTTGGCCTGGGCGTGGTTACCCGCGCGGCACCACAACTGAATATTTTTTCGGTGGGATTTCCCGTCACTATTTTGTCGGGCTTCATCCTTATTTTGCTCAGTATGCCGCTGCTTTCCGGAGTGTTTGCTGATCTCTCAGCACAGGCCTTCGATTTAATGCAGATGATGGCGAACTAGGAGTCGCAATGGCAGAGAATACCGCCCAGGAAAGGACCGAAGAAGCGACCCCGAAGCGCAAACGGGATGTACGCAAGAAAGGTCAGGTGCCGCGCTCGAAGGAGCTGACTACCTTTGCCTCTTTGATGGGCGCTGGTCTCGGTATTCTCGTCTACGGGCGTTTTCTGTTGTCCACACTAAACGATTTCATGAGTTCCAGTTTCGTTCTTGACCGCAGTGCCATCTTTAACAGTGGTCAGATTTTAGTGAGCCTGGAGCAGAGCGTACTCGATGTCTTCTTCGTTTTGCTGCCCTTATTACTGATGGTGTTTGCCGCTATTGCTGCCAGTTCATTTGCTTTAGGCGGTTTCCTATTCGCGCCATCGCTGGCTGCGCCTAAGTGGGAGCGCCTCAACATCATCAAAGGCTTCGGCCGCATGTTCTCGCTCAAGTCGTTGATTGAGTTAATCAAGACCATAGGTAAGTTCCTTCTGGTGTCGGTGATGGTGGCAATTGTTTTTAATCAGGCCCTGCCTGATCTATTGCAACTGTCGGTGCTGCCACTGGAGCGTGCACTGAGCTTTGCAGGTTCGCTCGCATTATGGTGTTTCTTTGCCTATTCCCTGGTACTCGTATTTATCGTTTTGATCGATGTGCCATTTCAGCTCTTCGAGCACCAGAAACAAATTCGTATGACCCGTCAGGAACTCAAGGAT
>JAKSCP010000266.1 GCA_022360535.1 Pseudomonadales bacterium
CGTCGCGGCAGTGCCTGATCGATTCGCCGCCGGCGCGACTTTCCACGGTGGTGGTCTGGCCACAGACCAGCCCAACAGCCCTCATCTGCTGATTCCAGATACCAAGGCCGCCATGTTGCATTGTGTCGCGGACAATGATGATGAAAACGATCCGCAGGCCAAAGTCACTTTGCGCGAAGCTTATGATGCAGCGGGAATATCCGCCGAAATCGAAGTCTATGAGGGTGCGCTACACGGCTGGTGCGCTATTGATTCGCGGGTGTATCACCAGGCGCAGGCGGAACGGGCCTGGAGCCGCTTGCTAAATCTGTTTGCTAATACCCTGGCCTAGTTCGGCTTTCCACTAGCCGTGAGCCACTAGCTCGGAGGCAAGCTCGGAGAAAGGGCCTCAATCAGGGGCAGAGTGTTAGCTCTGCTCTTGATCTGGTGTTGAGTTATGCGTGGTCTGCGACGATATTGATCGCTGCGCCATGCTCCAGCCAGGCCTTGGCTGCAATGATCACCTGGTTAAACCCTTTCGTTGAATCGATCACCTTCTCGACGATTTCTTCGTCGCTGCCAGTAAACCCGGATTCCTCGATAGTGAGAATCGTGTCGCCACTTTCAGTCTCTTCAAGTGTCCACAGGACATCCGTCCAGGCATTGTCATCGCCCTAGCGCAGGTGGATTTCTGAGTTAGCGACCAGATCTATAACCTGAACCGTAAATCCGAAGGCGTCTTTGGCGTCGCCAAGATAGAACATCACTGATTCATCAGGCCTGAGACCTTCATCTCTTCTGTGGAACCAGAACTTACTCATGGAGACAGGATTGATGAACGCGTCCATCACTGCTTCTGGCGATACATGAATGATTGATCTTGCGCGAGCGACTTGTTGCATTTCCTGTTTCCTGTTAATTCTCTTTGAGATTCTTAACCCAGATGCGGTGACCTTTTCATCTCATTTATTCTAGTCACTTAATTGCATTAAGAATACTTACCATGCGTTGCCTGCAATCCGGATCAGTGTAGATTTCCCGATGGCAGGGCAGCAGGACGTGTCTGTTGTCGTTGTCGAAAAGAGGTAGTGCCCATTGCTTGAAACCAGGCTTGTCTTTCAGACCTCGCAGGAACAGCTTATGCACATTAAGACCTTCTCTAACCCCGTATACACCAAGCAAGAATTTCATGATGAAGTTAGCCTCGAGTGTTTCGAAATTTAAGACTGCATCCCCAAACAGCCAATAGGTGGTGCTTCCCTCGTCTACGCTTATCCAGATCTCATGAAACTTGTTCTCGGGTAGACGATAGAGTCGTACTTGCTCAGGCAGTTCAGACTCCAATTCTTCAATTGGGCGCAAACGAGAGGTATCTCGTTTCTTTTTCCGCAGTCTTTCCTGTACACCTTCAGGCGCAAAAGCTCTTGCTGTGGCGTGAGCTTCTAACCAGGGTTCCAAGCCAAGATTATGCCCAGTACAAGGTGCCAGGAGTAACAATTCGATGTCGGCTGGTGTATCTGCAGGCAAGGCCAGCTCCAATCCAGGCCCGGGGCTGTAAATCATGAGCTTGTCGTCTGAGAGCCTGACGGCGGTGGAGTAGGGAGTGGTACCAGGCACTTCGTATGCCGCGCGAAATAATGTGGTCGTGTCTTCCACCGCTTCCCACTGACCTGGCATTTAGTGAATACCTCTGGGTAATGTCTCTTGCCAGTTTTTCTGCCGCAGTATTTGGTCTCCCTCAGAAAGTGTTCGTGTGATGTTTAAATCAAAAACTTCTGTGTCAGAAGTAAGATTGATCTCAGTGACATAGTGAATTTCATTCTCGCTGCCAGTCCTTGGCAGCAATCGATATTCTGCTCTTGCCCGATACTCGGTGTTCGCCGGGTCATTCTTATAGGTCTTGTGTTCAGTTGAGCGCAAGGTATGGATTCGAATGGGGTCGTTGGCATGATTCGGGTTGCGCATACGATAGCCAACTGCACTTTCCCGAATAATACTGACGCTGTCATCCAATTTGTTTGTGATGACTTCATTCCTCGATTGAACACCAGGCACCGCTTCAAAACTGGCCAATTGGGGATCCAGAGACGCGGAGGCCACGGCGGATGGCATATTGATGGTATTGCCCGTTATCTCGGGCTCCCACAGTGGCAGTTGCAGCCAACTCGCTTCGCTGTTAATTGTCAGCGTGCTGCTAAGCGGCTCTGGTGATGGCCATGCCATGGGAAACAGCCCGTTTGAGATCGCCAGTCTGACTCGGTGGCCGGCCTTGAAGGTCCAGGTAGTGAAATGCAGGGGAACCTCTAGTGATACCTGTTCACCTTTGGGTAACGGTTGAGGGGTCAGTGATGAGAATCTGAGTTGCCCGTTGAGGCTTGCGCCAGTAATCGCGGTTACTTCGCCATTGGGTGCGACATCCTCAAGCCTTACTAGCCAATTGGCTTTTTCACTATTGGTGCTTACTCGCAGAGTGACTTGCGGTTTGCCAACGAGTTGCAGTGCTTCAGCCAGCGGTGCACCGTCATAAACCAGACTGTGAGCATCGACGCTTCTCATGTCCGGAAGCAGTTCCCCCCACCATTCACCGAGCTCATGTCCTATAGTGCTATTTAATTCGAGTACGTCGGCTTGAGATTGGCCTGCGACAGACTCGGTCAGCAATCCATCGCTATTCGGATAAAGCATCAAATTGTCCATTTCATCTGATGGTAATGGCCAGGACGAGTCGTACCAGGTACCCGCTACATCTTCCAATGAAGTACCAGGTGGATTACCAGAACGTAAAAAGAAACGAAAATTTTGACCATTAAAGGAGTTGTCGTTGTGAGAATCGGCTAACCAGTGTTTCCACCATTGTGTTGCTTCTTCTCGCCATTCCCAGCTTGGACCAGGTGTTGCACTATTGGGCCAGGCATGAGGCCAGGGGCCAACGACCGCACGGATCGGTGTGTCCAGCGATTCAAAAGAGTTTACGGCGGTATCGCGATAGCCATCTAACAGACCGTTGATAAGAAACATTGGAACCTGAACTTTATCAAACTGATGCTTTAACGAACCCTCACGCCAGAATTCACCGTCCTGGTTGTGCCGCAGGTAATTGAATAGCCAGGGTTCTCTGTCGAAGCGATTGGCAAAATAATTGTCATCAATTGTGTAATCTGGCGACTGCATAAACCCCATCATATGGTTGATGCTAAGTACATACTCGTCCAGGCCAAATACGCCATCGGTGTAGTGCACGTCATTCATGTAGAGATCGTCGGATGCGTGAGCTGCAATGATGGCTTTAAGCTGCGGTGGATTTCGCAAAGCTACCTGGATGGCATTGAAGCCGCCCCAGGAAATACCCCACATGCCGACATTGCCATTGGACCATGACTGTCCTGCCAGGCTAGCAATGACATCAATGGCATCGGTTATTTCAGTGTCAGAGTATTCTCTGGTGGGTGCGATTCCTTCGGAGCTGCCAGTGCCGCGAACATCGACTTTAGCCAGCGCCAGCCCCTGGCGGGCAAAGTAGTCGTAATAAGGGTGGGCCCAGGTTTTAGAAATATCGTCTTTACGATAGGGGAGCATCTCCAGCAGGACAGGAAAGGTTTCTCCAGCTTGTTTCGCTTCGGGTTTGTAATAGGTCACCGAGAGACGGACGCCGTCGGGTAAGGTAATCCAGTCGTCTTCGATAACATAGCTGTAGTCACTACTTTGAGCAGCGCTAACTTGCGCTACCCAAAATAGAACTAGGAAGAGAGATCGAAATCTCAACACAGAGTGTGATTACTCTGTATTGAGTTTACTGGTCCAGAATATGTCAGCGTTGCCAAAGCTGTTGTCCTGACGGGAAGAGAACCACGCGATCGTGTCACCACCCGGAGGCAGCGCCGGACACATGTCAGCGCCAGCGGTGTTCACCTGGGGGCCAAGATTCTGTGCAGGGGCCCAATCGTTGGGGGCAATTGGCATGGCGCTGTAGATATCCATACCGCCAAAGCCGCCAGGACGGCTAGAGGTAAAGTAGATTCGGCCATCGGTATCCTGGGTGAAGTGAAATTCTTCGGCTGCCGTGTTGATGTTTGGCCCCTGGTTCACCGCATCGCCCCAACCGCCATTGCCATCGGGTTTCACGCAATAGATATCAGAGCCACCGTAGCCACCGGCGCGACGCGAAGCGAAACAGAGAGTCTCGTCATCTTGCAGAATAGCCGGACAGTGTTCATCACC
>JAKSCP010000170.1 GCA_022360535.1 Pseudomonadales bacterium
ACTCCACAGGAGCAGAGCGGTAGTGGTGCTCCAATAAATGCACCTTTCACGATTGACAAAAAGCCTGGTTCGGAAAGTTGTTTCTCGACCCAACTGCTTGGAATCACCTGTTTGATGATGCCGGCCAGCAAATAACCGATCAACAGCCAGGGAGCGCTCTCAATAACCAAATCCCAAAATATTCGCAGCAGTTCCATCAGCTATGCCCCCCATTCCTGGCTGAGACTGTGGAGGCCACATCACCCTCTTCCAGGGCTTCGATAATGGAACAGTGAGTCGCATCTTCGGGGCCACCACCGCAACTGTCCAACAGCCGTTGTAAGGTTTGTTGCATAATTTTCAGCTCGGCAATCTTGCCGTTCACTTCGTCCAGTTTATGTTGGGTGATGTCTGTGACTTCCTGGCAACTGTGGCTGTCCTTATCCAGTCTGATGGACAGCAACTGACCGATATCATCCAGAGAAAAACCTATATTGCGGGCAGTCTTCACGAATTCAGCGCGCCTGATATCGGCGTCGCTGTAATAGCGGTAGCCAGCCTCGCTGCGCTCGCTAGCGCTGATGAGGCCATGCTTTTCATAGAATCGTATGGTGTGGGCGGAAAGCCCGGTTTGTGCTGCTAACTCACTGATTTTGAGCACGACTGCCTGTCCTCTCTGCTCCAATGTTCAATTGAAACGAGAGTATAAGCTTAGAGTTGGCTCTAAGGTCAATACTTAAGATCTCGCCGGCTGGCTAGTCCACAAACTTACCGGGCTCAATCCAGTATACGACGCAGCCAGCTGCCTATATCGGCTATCTGCTGTGGGCATACTGCATGTTCCATGGGATAGCTCTCATACTCCGGATTGAAGCCCAGATTCTGCAGGGTGGCCACGCTCTTGCGCCCCAGGGCTTCCGGCACCACAGGATCGAACGTGCCGTGGCAGATCAGTATGGGGATGGTGTTTTGCACCGGCTGGATGTCGATGCTGGTGGCGGTGGCGAAATAGGTCGAGAGCGCCATAATGCCTGCCAGAGGTTTGGGATAGGTGAGCGCAGCCTCGAATGCAACAGCACCACCCTGGGAAAAGCCGGCAATGATGATACGTTCCGAATCGATTCCACGCTCCAGTTCCCTTTCGATCAGATCATGCACCCATTGCGCCGACTGCCGCAATTGTTCCTCGTCTACATGACGGTCCACATCCAGTTGCTTGATGTCATACCAGGCGGGCATCACAAATCCGTTGTTGATTGTTACCGGAATCGACGGCGCGTGGGGAAAAATAAAACGCACACCGGTCGCATCTGAAATGCCCAACTGGGGAACGATAGGCGCGAAGTCATTGCCATCGGCACCGAGTCCATGCAACCAGATCACTGAAGCGGTGACTTCAGATCCAGTGGGAAAATCCATTTCAACGGCAGGCAAATACTCCATACTGGTTTCCACTCTCTCTATGTTTTCTATGTTTGCGTCACTGATAGAACCTGTGCCTACTGTAGCAAACGCACTTCTCTCTGGGGAAATGGAATTGCGATGTTATTGTCAGAAAGCACTTCTTGCAGCACGGTGTTGCAGGCGTACTTAACATCGTGAAAACGTTCGGTCTTCACCCAACAACGTATTCCTATATTAATTGAGCTATCCCCAAAGTTATCAATTCCCACCTGCACCGGACGTTGATCACTTAGCCCATCCACCGTACCCAGATTTTGCTGGATGATTTCGATTGCGCGTTTGGTGTTGCTGTCATAGGCGATACCAACAGAAAGCTCGAGCACTGTATCGGCTTGAGAATTATGAATGATCTCCCCAATGATGTGTCTGTTCGGAATAGTGATCATCTCATCGTCTTCGTTGCTCAATACCGTGTATGCCAAGGTGACTTCCTTTACTACGCCCCATACCCCCTGCACCCGAATGGTATCGCCAACCACGAAGGGCCTGGTCAAAATGATGCTCAAGCCCGCGCCATAGTTGGACAGCAATCCCTGAATAGCCAAACCGGCACCAAGGCCGAGAGCACCGATGGCTGCGATAAAAGGTGTAATCTGTACACCAAGCTTGGGCAGCGCGATTACAACCGCCGATCCGATGACAGCGATGCGGGTAGCACTGGCAAAAAATTTGCTGAGAGTAATGTCTACTCCACGGCGCTCAGCTACAGCGAAAACAACTTCAGATAGTTTGCGACCAAGTAGCACGCCCACCATCATGATGATGGCTGCGCCAACTATCTGAAAGCTATAATTCACCAGATAAGTCGTGATCAAGTTATAGATTTCTGCGACTTGTTCAATTTCTTGTTCCATTTTACTGTTCCTTCTGGATTTCTATCCTGCTGGATTGATGCCGATGACGCGCATTCTGCCACGGGCAAACGACAGGACAAAGCGGTGACCTTGTTTGCACGCACAACAGTGCTGCATTACCATGACCTAATGTTGAAGATCACCACCAATCTCTTAGCACTCGTGACCTGTTTACTGGCTGCCAATGCGTTGAGCCAGGAGGCACGAGACACTCTCGAAGGATCTTGGGAAGGTCCTTTGGTACTTGGCAGAGACAACATGAACCTGGCCTTCACTTTTATCATGAGTGAAGGAGACTACTCCGCAACACTTACCAGCGGTGGTATGGGTATCTATGGAATGCCAGTCACCAGCACTTCCATCGAAGGTCGCAACATTATCATTCGTATTCCGCGCCTGGATTTGGAATTTACTGGCACCATTCGACGCGATGATGATGAAAGAATCACTCGCATCGACGGGGATTGGTTTCAATACAGCGAGATGGTACCGGTAGTATTGCGGCCCGTAGCAGCACCGACTTTTTAGATTAGAGCTTAGATGTAGCGGCTCAGATTTCTGTTAGCTCGACTGAGCCGTTCCGATAGAACTTTAACAATGTAAGTGTGCAACGCCGCAGTCGACGCTGGAAAAGTACGCCCCATTGCTTCCATTTTTTCTTTGTCCAATCGAAACAGCGTGGCATCGTTTTCGATTCTCACGCTAGCGGTTCGATTCTCACCAGTATAGATGGCCATCTCACCGAGGATTGCCCCAGCCTTATATTTTCGAAGGATTTGCTCCTGCTGGTTAGGAATTTTCAAGACGACAATCACGGTTCCCGAGCCCACAAAATACAGGGATTCTCCCCGATCTCCTTCTTTAAAGAGATATTCCCCCGACTTACGATTTTCTACCACGAAATAGTCGGCCAGCATTTTCACATCTTCTTCAGCGTAGGCGATGCGTCGCAGAACGTCGGCCAGCTCCAGATTGTGGTCTTCGTCATTGCGATTCATATCGGAGAGAATACGACGCTCACACCAGTCTACTGCCGTATCGACTTGATCCTTGTAGTTACGCTCCCACTTCTGCTCGCCGAGGGTAAAGAACCGGTGCTTAACTAATTGCTTGATGGATTTTTCATCGGCACCACTGATCACAATATGGAAACCTATACGCTCGCTCAGCTGAGCCAGCTTGGTAAAAGTAACGATCGCCGAGGTATCCAATTGACTGACGTGATGAAAATCCAATACCAAATAGTCGAAGCGACTATGATCGCCATCCATGATGCGACTGCGAATGGCACTGATTAACTTGTCCGCAGTACCAAAGAAAATAAATCCCTGCAGAATAAGAATAAGAATACGGTTACCCTCTTTGTTGAGAAGTTCCCGGGTTTCCAAATCGCGATCGACATTACTGGCGTGATCGCTGCCATTGGTTTCAATCTTAATCACACTCAATTGTGAGTAGTTGATCACGAACAGGATGATGGCTACGAAGAAACCAAAGGTTACTCCCTGCAAGATGTCCGAGAAGATAATCACAATGAGAATCAGGATCACGACTACGTAATCGGAAACAGGCAGTTCGTCACGTGCTTTCCACAACCAATCGATCAGAAACTCCAACCCGACGTAGATCAATAAGCCGCCCAGAATGAAGGTCGGGACGATTTCCATGAATTCGGCGCCGGCAAAGATAGCGGCACCGACCAGCAGGGCATACACGATTCCGGTAAGTCTATCCTTACCACCCAGGCGGTCCACCAGCGCGGTATCGGACACATCATGTACTCCCGGGAATCCACCGAAAAAACTGTTCACGATATTGGTATAGCCCATAACCTGTAATTCGTGATCCGGATTTAAATCATCTCTGGCGATTAGCTCAATCCCTGACACGTCCAGGAGCAGCATCATGGAACACAACAGGGCCACGACCACGATACCGCTGAGTTGATCCGATATGGCGATCCAGTTCACTTGCTGCAGATAGTCGAAGTGAAAAATTGGCACCAGCGCACCGGTGGATTCGATGGAGGGTAACAGCCCATTGTTGGAGGCTTCCTCCTGGGACATCCCGGAAGACAGCAACACGCCATAGAAGATTAGTATAGAAAGCAGGAGTATTAAGGGTACCGACAAGCGATTATCGCGAAACAATTTACCAGCGATAAGACACAGAGCCAGGACTACTGCAGGTGTGACTAATTGGACAAAACCTCCGTCGGTAAACGATGCCAGAGTGGGCTCCTGACTGGCCGCCACCGTTAAACCACCCTCGACGAAAATGTAACCAATTCCCGCGAAGAAACCACCGGTTACCGGATAAGGAATGTAACGTACAAGGTTACCCATCTGGAGTCGGCCGAGAAGCAACAAAAACAGGCCGGTAATCAGTGTGGTCACCATGAAGGCCACGATGATGGTTGCTTCGGCACCAATGGAATACTGGGAGCCAAAGCTCACATAGATAGAACTGACCATCACCGCGAACACAGGTACCAACCCATTTCGCGGCGAACAAATCACAGCATTGAAATCGCTGAACAGGGAACCGCCCAAACCAGTGATCAAAGTCCCGATCAGGAGAATGGCGATACCCGGCACCATTAAACGAGGGTCTGTCTGTGCAAACAACAGAGCTGCGACTGACACCGCAACTGAAATGTTCACCAGGGCGATGAGAGTGCCGGAGACTATATTGGCGAGATGGCTAGACTGCATTTTATTATTATTGCCCAAACTGCCTGCGAAGCTGTCCTAACTTTCTGCTTTGGGAACTCACTCTCGGGCCATGAGACTCGAGCTATGGAACAAACGCCCTCGAGGATACTATCCCAGTGGGTTGGTTGCCAGCCCACAGGCAAGAGAAACTCTGATATTTGCCACGTTTTGTAGTCCTTTATTGAGGACCTGCGTTATCTGAGTTGAGACTTGGGAAAATGTGTAACAGTCCTCATTCTTGGAAAGGTAGTGGCAAAGTCACAGAGAAGTGCCGGAATAAACCGGGCAAACTGCCTGTCTTAGACACTAAGGCTAGCCTATACTCTGCTAGCGAACGACCTTTATTCAGAGTAGGTGTTTCGTGACTACCATCAGGTCTATTCCATTGAGTTTACCCGCAGTGCATCGATTGGCCCGATGCACCGCATTGTGTTGGCTGTTAAATCCAATTCACACCTTGGCCACCACTATCCTCAGCATGGAAATCGACGCCATCGTTAATGAGGCTGAGCTGATATTTGAAGGCAAAGTAATAAGTCATCAGACGCAACTGGAGAGTGGGACCGGCATCATCAACACCTATGTGACTTTTTCTGTCGTCGATGTCATTCAGGGTGACTTCGATACAGACATTCTTGAACTCAAATTCACGGGCGGAGAACATGAAGGACAGATAGTAAAAGTAAGCGGCCTTCGCATCCCCTCAATTGACGAAGAGGGCATTTACTTTGTGGAGTCTCTCAGCCGCGATTTAATTAATCCCTTGCTAGGCTGGTCCCAGGGGCACTTCGTCATCTCGGAAGAAGCCGGTGAAAGGCGTGTGAACACCGCTGATGAAAAACCAGTAACCGACATCCAGGCAATGTCCAGTGTTCCTGAGGCAATCAAAAAACCCAGGGAATTGATTGAAGGTAATTCAGAAACGGCTGCAGGTGTGGTAACTGAGTTTAGCGCACTGACTATCGAGCGCGCCATGACTGTCGAACAGTTTAAATCAAGAATAGTAGAACTCCTCGGTAACTAGACTTGTACAGAATTTGCTTCTTCTGTCTCCTGATTCTTTCTTCCTCTTCTGCAAATGCATTCGAGACGGCGGGTAATTTCTGGAGCAATGGGCAGGCAGATTTTTACGCAGCGATTCCAGGCATCTCACCCAGTGGTGAGCCCTGGCAGACGGCTTTCGAACGTGCTCTTGCCGCTTGGACCCAGAATACTGCATTTAACTTCGTCACCATTGATGAGTTCCGCGATCCTTGTCTCGGTCAAGACACTGCGGCCCTTGGTGATCGCATGTCGGGGGCTGGATTTGCCGAAACCCAGTGCGGTTCAGAATTCGGTGAAAACGTCCTGGCAATCACCTTGTCCACACTCACTTGTGCGAATGTCGACTGCACAGGTCCTGCTGAAATCACAGAAACAGACATCATCTTCAATGACACCTTGCAATGGGATATCTATGACGGGCCGCTGCAGAATCCGGTGCAGGATTTCGAACGAGTTGCGCTACATGAGCTAGGACATGTGCTGGGCCTGGACCATGAATTCACTTCAAGCGCAATCATGCAGCCCTTCGCTGGCGACATTAACACCCTCCAGCAGGATGATATTAATGGAGCTAACTTCATCTACAATGGCGTCTCGCAAACACAGTCGATCTATGGCATTCCGATACAACTTCCTATCACCCAACAGATTGCCGGACCACAAAACTCAATTCAAATCCGTGGCACATTGGACGGTAGCGATTCTGTGTTAAACGACAAACCACTGGATATCTACCAGTTGAGTTTCGAAAACGATTCACTGATAACGCTGGGAATGAGCTCGAACGTTTTTGATGCCTCTTTGATTCTGGCCCGTGTAGATTCCACTCAGCAGTTAGTCGTGGGACAAACTTTTCAGGACGAGAATTCCGGAACCGGCAACGACGCGTTGTTGGAGCAGGAAATTCAGGCCGGAACCTACTGGATAGGCGCAACAATAGGAGATTCGGGTAGCGGCGGCAGTTATGCGATCGATTTGAGCGCCACCACTACCAGTACCGCAGCCAGCTTCGAAAGCTTCACCTCGGTGTACGGTGTAGAGGTTGAAGTCAATCCTAATCCGCAGATTGCTGGTGAGTTGAATAGCCAGGACAGTCGTTTTGATAACCGCTTCATCGACATTTATCAATTCGAAGTTACCAGCCCAGTGGAACTCCGTGTCGACGCGCGTTCATCCGCTTTCGACACCCAGTTGTTCTTGTTCAATGTATTAGAAAATCAGGAATTTGGTGACGTTCAGCTGCAGAACGATGACAATGGCGGAGGCACCAACTCCACCATTCAATCGCTGTTGCAGCCCGGGACCTATTGGATGGGGGTCACCAGTTTCTTTCCAAACACCACTGGCAACTACGACTTGTCTGTATCAGTCGTATTGCCTTGACCGTAGGCTTAAGGTATCTGAACCGAGGCTCCCCCTACTGGTAGAGAATCTGCGAATACACGAAGCTGCGTTCGGCCAGATTCATAGGCTTCTCTAAAGGCGGAAGACATGAAGTACTCGCCGGAGACAGACAGCGACTGTGGTGGCAAAAGATTGTGCACAATGGAACCGGATTTCTCTTCGTCCTCCACAATCGCAAGCGTGACCGAGTAAAGTTCGGCCTCCGAGCCAGGACCCACAACCAGCGAATAACTGACAACATTTCTTACCTGGTTGAATTCCAGAACAGCTTCGAATTGAATTCCAGCCTGGTCAAACGACAGCGCTGTGACTTGTGCTTGCGGCGCCTGACCGTCTTCCAATGCTGGTGTAGTGGAAGGAGCTCGACGCGGAGAATTTGCCTGCTCATAGGCATTGGCAATCGCCAACAATTTGGCATCGGCGAACTCTTTCCCCAGCAACTCCAAGCCTATGGGAAGATCGCTTGCCGAAAAACCAACGGGCATAGACAGAGCAGGTAATCCTGTATTGGCCGAGAGACTACAATGGCTTCCGGTTTGAGGATCACCAACCTGAACAGGTAGTTGCGACACGGTGGGATAAGCGATGGCGTCCAGTCCGTGAACCTCCATGATGCTAAGCACCTGTTCTTTGAACAAGACACGCGCCTCCTGTCGTGTCTGGTAATCGTCACCCTCCGCTTCAAACTCGGCACTGCGCTGTAGTGCTCCGCCGACAGCCTGATGATAGAGACCGTCATTTATAACATCCTGCAGACTGCCAATTGCGTCACTGCCAAACTCCGCCAAATAACTGTTCAGATCATCTCTGAATTCTTGTGTGATCAGACGCGACGCCGCCACGGATTCGTCCAGGTCCGGGATTTCTACCTCAACTATCTCGACTCCTTGAGACTCATACCACTCCAGTGCTTCATCGATGCGGCTGCTAACAGCGCCGGAGGTGTTCTCAAAAAATTCTGCGAGTTTGCCTATACGTAGTTCGGCCAAATTTACATTGTCCAGGTTAGTCACAAAGTTAAGCGGGGGTTGATCCCTTACGATTTCAGTAGCTTGATCTCTGTTATCAAAACCTGACACCACATCCAGAACGATGGCCAGATCTTCAGCGGAACGAGCCAATGGCCCGGCGACATCTTGCGAATGAGAAAGAGGCATCACGCCATAGATGCTGGATAGCCCCTTGGTTGGCCTGAGACCTATGAGGTTATTAAATGAAGAAGGGATTCGAATCGATCCGCAGGTATCGGAGCCCAAACCGATGGCGCCAAGACTCGCAGCGACCGCTGCGCCCGTACCACCGCTGGACCCGCCAGGCACCCGGCGAATGTCGTAGGGATTCAGGGTTTGGCCAAACAGTGACCCAACAGTCGTAATACCGTAAGCGTATTCATGCAGATTAGTTTTTGCCAGGACAATCGCACCAGCCGCGATGAGCTTGTCGATCTGGGTGGCATTGGCATTGGGGTGAAATCCCGCCAACGCAACGGAACCTCCACTGGTAGGCAGCCCCACTGTGTTGTAGTTGTCTTTGACTAGTATTGGAATTCCGTGCAGAGCGCTACGCGGACCAGTTGCTCTACGTTCCGAATCCAGTGCTCTCGCCTGCAACAGGGCTTCTGGGTTAATTCGAACAATACTATTGAGTGCGGGCCCGTTCTTGTCGTAAGCCTCAATTCGCACCAGATACTGCTCCACTAATTGCTCAGAGCTTACCCGCCCTGCGGCCATCGCCGCCTGCATCTCGGAAATACTGGCTTCGAAGACGTTAAAGGTGTCCTGTGCAACCGCCTTGAACGAAATCAGAATCAGTGTGAGTGGTAGCCAAAAGTGTCGCATGGGATTTGCCTGTGGGTTGTTATTCTTCAATACCGTTTTTAAAGCGCTGCCCTATCCTAATACATTTCTGCTTGTAGCTGTTTGCGGTTAGCTCAGGGCTATCTATTATCAGCTCAAGGCTATCTATTATCAGCTCAGGGCTGTCTATTAGTTGCTCAGGGCTGTGTCGGATTGCCATGTTCCTTGAGATGGGCACGCAGGTCGGCGCTGAGTTTCAATACGATAAGCAACAACAATGCCGGCAACGCAGTTTCCAGCAGCATGACCAGAAAGCCGCCGAATATGATTGTGATGTGCATGATAATTATGCGCTTATAGGGTTGTCCCATCTGTGCGCCCACATTTCTGCCGATGTACTCGTGACGCCCACGGAAGTTGGTGAAATAGGAAATCCCATGACTGAGGAAAAAACCCAAGAGTGCTGGCGCAAGTCGCAACATATCCGCAACTAACTCGCTGATGGAGATGTCTGCACCTTCGGCCAGGTTATCGCCAAAGAATGCATAGATAAACAATAGATGACCCACCATGAACCCACCGTAGTGGCCAACAAAGAAAGGACCGTAAAACAGAATTGCCCAACTGGCGAGCTGCGCCATCTTTAACAAATTGTAAAATCCGATCACGGCGCTCTCGGCCCAGAAGAGCAACATGATCTCGCCAATTTCCCAATCCAGAAACAAGATTCCAAACAGCGGGAACAGATTGGCCGCGATGAGTGCCAGACTCGACATCGAATGCCAGCGAATACTCTCTTCTTGTGCGAAGGGATCTAGTGTGGCGTGCTGAATCTCCGCTTTCTCCTTTCCCACTGGTGCAATTTCTACTTTGGGTAATTGCGGCAAGGGATCATTGCTCTGCGGAAACAACTGCTCAAGCCGATCCAGCATCTGCTGTGCCTGTGCACCACCGATGGCGGACCCGAACCCGATAGTGTCACCGGCATAGTCAAAAGCCAGATGCTCTCCACGCCACCCTGTTCCGGTCACTTCGTCTGGTTGCTGGCGACGGAAATTCCGGATCAACGCGGGCGAGTAACGGGCACCAAAACCAAACATGGGGAAGCCTATGCGTAGAATCAATTCTGAGTCTTTGACGGCAAGAGTTTCTCGCCCAAACGTAACTGCCAGAAAAACAGCGGCCAGAATAAACACACCAACCGACCACCCTAGCGCCCAAAACAAACCAAAGAGGAACGCTACCAGAGAAAACAGATTGTCTTCCAATTGCCCTGTAACGCCACCCACGACGCTCAACAGAGGTAGAGCAAAGATTGCTAGAAAAACACCGGAGATTAGAATAACCACGGGAGAACGACGAAATGGCAGCACCACCGAGTAGTCACTTCCCATAGGAAACTGCGGACCAATGGCTATACCGAAACGAGGCGCAAGCTGCCCCAACGCCTGCATACGTTTACGCTTCGCTGCAAACCGATTGGGTTTTCGGGGATTATTCATTGGCACCTATCCAGGCAATCAAGCAGCTGCAATCGGCAATCTAGCAAAATGATTGATCTCAAAAACGCAAAAAGGATCGACTGATTCATCAATCGATCCTTTCCGTTTCAAGCAACTTTTCGTTTACCGCTTGCGAGTCGTTTACTGCTTGTGGGTCATACGAAGTTCGCTGCCCATTTAAGGCATGCGTGCGGCTCGAATCTCTATTTCGACTAACCAGCCATCAACAACCAGATCAGCTATCTCTACAAATGATCGAACAGGCTTATTGGGATTCTCGTCTGTACCGAAAAACTGTGCGTATCCGGCATTGAAACCCGCAAAGTCCAATCCGTCTTCACCAGCCACTGCAAACGCACGAACCTGAACGATATCGCCCATGGACCAGCCTTGCGACTCCAGCGTTTCCTTAAAGCGAGAGAACGTATTGACAGTCTGTTGCTCCATATCACCCCAGGAGCCATCCGGTAAAGGTCTGGCACCTGAACCTGAAAGGTACATAGTCTCTGCACCAGGGGGAATGGTTATCGAGGTATAGAAATAAGTGCCTTCATTGTTGCGAGTGATTTCTTGGGCGTAACTGACTGCAAACAATCCCGAGCAAAGCGCTACGAGTAAGGCAGCTATTTTTGTTTTATGGTTTAACATTACTTCTCCTTTATATATTCCCTTCAGAGCGGAATAGTTAGTTCTCTTGCAAATTTTGTTGCGCGATATTGGGTGAGTCACTGGGCGCATCCTGCTGCACGTTCTCACCGAGTAACCGCGTGGTTACCATTCCTGTGGTAATGGCACCATTTACGTTGAGGGCAGTGCGAGCCATATCAATCAAGGGCTCAATCGAAATCAGTAAGGCTGCAACTGTTACCGGGAAGCCCATCGCAGGCAACACAACCAGCGCGGCATTAGTTGCGCCTCCCCCTACTCCCGCAATGCCAAAGGAACCGATGGCGATGATGATCAGCAAACTCATGATGAATCCGATGTTGATATCGACTCCCATGGTAGGAGCCACCATGACTGCCAACATGGCAGGATAAATTCCGGCGCAGCCATTCTGGCCAATCGTGGCGCCGAAAGACGCCGAAATATTTGCAATGGGCGCTGGCACCTTCAAGTCTTCGATCTGTGCCTTGATAGTTAAGGGAATAGTTGCTGCTGAGCTGCGGGTCACAAAAGCAAACGTCAGCACTGGCCAGACTTTCTGGAAATAAGTTTTTACATTGGCCCCAATCATCGCAATAAAAATGCCATGAATAACAAACATGATGGCGATTGCTATATAGGAGGCAACTACAAATCCAATCAAGGTGGCGATGGCATCACCATCAGAGTTAGCAATGACTCTTGTCATCAAGGCCAACACACCGTAAGGAGTCAGGCTGATCACCAGCTTCACCAGGCGCATGATCACTGCCTGAGTGGTATCCACAAAGCCTTTAATACGCGATGCATGAGCTTCGTTTTCCTGACTCACTAACAAAGCAGCGATACCTATCAGCGTACCGAACAAGGCCACTGAAATAATCGAGGTAGGATTAGCTTCAGACAAGTCTCTAAAAATATTGCGCGGTACTGCATCGACCAATAGTTGGGAAATGCTGCGATCGGTGGCCAGGCGAGATTCCAGTACTTCCGCCCGAGCCAGTTCTCTGGCACCACTGGCCAGTTCTCCCGCATTGAGTCCAAACGCACTCGCCAGTGCGATACCTACCAGGGCAGCAATCATGGTTGTCACGATAAGCAAGCCAACTACAGAGCCACCGATCTTCCCCAGTGACTTGATCTCTTCAACCTTCAATACCGACGCCACCATGGTGATCAGCACCAACGGTGTGATAATCATGCGCAGAAGATTGACGTAGGAGTTAGCAACTACATTGGTCCACACCAGTGTTTCCGTGGCTACAAAAAAAAAAAAAAAAAAAACGAACTGCAGATAGAATCCGAAGAC
>JAKSCP010000186.1 GCA_022360535.1 Pseudomonadales bacterium
CTTTCGGTTGATGACCATAGGCAAGACCAACAACGGTGTTGGTGATGGTAGTGCCTATGTTGGCGCCCATCATAATGAAGACGCTGTCACCTACGCTGATGACGCCCGACGCAACCGTGGCAACAACAATAGCGATGGTTGCCGAACTGCTTTGAATCAGGGAAGTAATGACGATGCCGGAAAGCAGTGCGGTATAGGGGGTGGAGAGCGAAGCATCCAGGATAGCCTGCACTGCGCTACCCGAGGAGTCGGTGGAGAAGGCTAAGGCCCACGCATCTTTAAATCCGGTCAGCGAAAGAATGAACCCGTATAAACCCACAACCATTAAGCAGGGTAGATACACATCTCTCGCGTGTACGACGTGGGCTCTCATGCAGGTAATCCAGCTAAAAAATTCTTTTCCTTTCAGTAAAAAACTAGCATGCCGATTGGTCAAACCTTTGACCTAAGTCAGTCAGTTGAAAATTGAAATGAATTGGTAACGTAGTCGTCATAATCGATGGCCCGCGTTGGCTAATTCACGCACTTAATGAAGGGGTATTACACCTTGCTGCACGCGCACAAGGTAGAAAACGATTAATCAGAAGAAGCGGTATTAGCTTCAGCGATTAGCTCTTCTCTTAGTCGGAGTAGTTGAGGAACCTGTCCGACTTTTTGTATACCTAGATCCAACCAGTTAAGTGCTAACTCAACCTGCCTGGATTCACTGGCTGTTTTAACGGCTTTTGCAATATTTCCAGGGTGAGGCGATTGAGTATTAGCCAGATAGGAATCGAAATAGTGGAGAGCTTCATCGAAGTTGCCCAACTCAAGACTGATTTCGCTCAAATGCCAAAGAGTGAGGCTCCTGGTTGTATTCGACGATTTTAAATGTGCTTCGAAATGAGCCTTCGCTTGGCTAAATTCGTTTTGGGCGAGACTCAATAGTCCCAGGTCAAATTCTACGTAGTCTTTGCCGGCGAGTTCGCTCGCGACTAATAAATCCTGTTCCGCGAGCAGCCACTGCTTTGCATGAACGTACTCGCGGGCTCGAGAGAGGAGCAGGGCAGGATTCATTGGTTCCGCTTCGATCTGTGCAGATAGTGCTTGCAAGCGTAACTCACTACTGGGATGTGCGACGACCGACCAGGCGAGAGCCGTACAGCAAACGATGTAAAAGAGATTTCTCATTATCGCTGAATCACAAAGTAGTCCAGGACGTCGCCGTTGAGATCAACGAAGCGGGAGATCAATTCGGACTCGTTGGCATCCAGCACTACGGACCCCTGACGCTCTATGCCGTGTGGTTGGAAGTCAGCATAAACGGGCGGGAAATCACGATGTGCTGGGTGCTGCAACCAATCAGGCATCTTGCAACCCACATAAATGCCCCCCTGACAGGGAATATCCTGGTCGCCACCGATGCCACCGCTGCTGCCGTTTACGGTGTAAATAGTGCGGTTATCTTTGCCAGTAGATGGGCTGACCTGCTGATAAGGTGTCTCTTGTCCATAGGCGGGAGAACCATCTGCGTCGAGCTCGGCGTGTTGGTTGGCATTGAATGAGTTTGAATCACCATAATGACCATTGAGATACCAGGAGCGCTCGTAAGAGTGAGCGTGTCCCCCGTAGACCACATCCACGCCATACTCATCGATTACGGGATTAATTGTTTCCCGCATCCAGATTTCGCGATCTTCAAGATCAGAATCATGATTGTGACCTTTCGAGTAGGGAGGGTGGTGGAAGATCACAATCGTCCACGGAAGCTGATTCGCTTCCAGATCATCGACCAGCCACTCCTTCATCGCGTTTAATTGATCCGGGTCCATTACGCTTAGTTGCGAATCGAGACTCACAATGTGCACGATGCCAAAATTGATCGAGTAATACTGCTCGGTACCGCTGGGCACACCTCCGCCTTCACCCTTGCTGGGCAAGCTAAAAATGTCTATGTAAGGCATCCCTGTGCCGTCAGGTCCATCACCGTCGCTGTCGTAGCTCATGTGATCAGATTCCTGGCTTGCGCCGCCAAGAGGGATTACTACAGGACCGCGATCACATCCAGGAATGTCACCAAGTAGTGCGGCGATAGGGCAGGCATCGAATAGCCCAGTGCCCATTTCATGATTGCCTATGGTGGGAACTATCGTGGTCGTGCGAATCTGCTCTGGATAAATGTTAAAGAAAGACTCCTGCCACTCTTCGTCAGTGCCAGAAGGGTAGGCATTATCACCAAGTAAGAGTATCAGGTCAGCAGGCTCATAAGACTCTTGCTGATAAAGGAATTTTTGATAGCCTTCCTTGACCATGATGGCTTCGCCCGGGTGTTCTGATACGCCATGTTCATCGATCTCTGCGGCAGTGCCGGAATCGCCCAATATCCACATTCTGACGTTGCCGTCAGCCGGCAAGCTGTTCTCTGTGGGAGCCGTGTAGAAATAATGATCAGCTCTTGCCGTAGGTGCAGAACCGATAGAGTAGTAATACTTCGTATCAGGTTCCAAGCCTTGAATCTTTGCTACACGATGACTACCTTCGACTTTCGCCTGCGTCTCAATGTGCAACAGTTCAAGGCGCGTACCAATACACACTGAGTCCGCCTCACCGCGCCATTTGATGATGATCGAATCTGGTGTGGCTTGTTGTAAAAGCATTCGTTCCGTAGGGATTTCTTGCCCGTCACAACGATCAGCTAGAGTTTGAGCTAAGCCTGAGTGGGTCATGGACATCGGAACGATCAGGTAGAGTAACTTCGTTATCGCAGCAATAGTGTTGAAAATTGCATGACTGCTAACTGGCATTTTTGGAGTCTTCCTGAAAGTAGTTCTAATTGATTTATGCAAGTCTTGCTTGCAGACGAGGGCTATAATGGCTGTTAACCAGGCATCGCGCTGATTAGTGATGCCTGGTTCATTGCTTAGTGCACCGTTTCGAGTAGTCGATTTCTGATCGCCGCGACTTCTTCGTCAGTCACCTTGAGTTCTGATTGGATGAAATTCATCACCGAACCATGCTCACTTTCCAGATGCTCGAAGGCGGCCTCGATGTATTCGGGGTAAGAGGCCATTAGTGGCGCCAGCAATTCTCTGGGAATTTGTGAGAGCACAGCAAAATTTGGGTTAGACTCTGCATCTTCAGAAGTAAACTCAGCCATGTAATCGACATAATCATCGGACAAGGAGTAGTCATGGATGATTTCATCGCGATTCACGCCTAACACTGTGAGAATTAACGCCGTCGCAATACCCGCTCTGTCTTTGCCAGCAGAACAGTTATAGGCAAAGGTGTCACTGGTGCCCGCCAGCTCGTCGAACATCACCGTGTAAGCTGGTGCTTGCTGGTAGGCGATCTCATGATAGAGCTTGGACATCTGTGAGCGCATCACTGTCGCGGTCGCATCACCAGACATCATGCTGGCGAATAAATCGTTCGCGCCTTCATCAACATAGTCTCTGGCGATATAGTCGGCATCGCCGGCTCGCCAGTTGGTAGGCTCCACTGCCCGTTCATCGGTGCTGCGAAAGTCGACAATCGTTCCAACTTCCAGTTGGTCGAGAAAACGGTAGTCTGCATCGGTGATGCCGTGCATCACTCCAGATCGAAACACCTGACCCCACTTAACCGTGCGACCATCCGTAGTTGAATAACCACCAATGTCACGAAAATTTCTGCCGCCTTGCAGTGGTAACAGGCGAGGGGCAACTCGCTTCGCTTCGCCTTCATCTGGAACAAGGGTGAAGTACACACGTTTGCCAGGGAAATCTGCGGTTTCAAAATCAGAAGCCGTGATTCCTTCTGCCAGCAGCATGGACTTTTCAATGCTGGCTTCGGGATCTTCCGAATAATAAATCGCAATGGCGCCTGGCTTTGCCAGTTCCCAATTGAGTTTGATACTGCTGCGATTGTTTTTCGGATCAGAGCGCTCAGCGCCCACTGATTCAATCTGGCCGGAGGTCAGGCTACTTGCCGTGATTGACACGGCCAGCGTAAGTAGGAGGCTTAGCTTATTCATATGTCCAGTCTCACTCCGACTACCCAGAAGCGACCGAAGCCTTCGTATTGGTTTGGTGTCGCCGGAGAAC
>JAKSCP010000168.1 GCA_022360535.1 Pseudomonadales bacterium
TACTCATGTCGGCATTGAAAACACGCTGCCAAGAGAGAACAACTGATGCAAACGCCTCGTCGACTTCAGGCGCCTCGACACTTACAATCTCCTTGTCAAACCAGCCATTATCCCAGGCCTCTTTGGCGCGCCGCTGAGACTCACACGCCAGTTCATCTGCGTCGCGACGGGTGATACCACGATGTTCTGCTATGCGCTGGGCCGAGCCACACTGCGCATCGATGGTGGATCCCCCGACGGTAAAATCATGCCCCATCGATAACCAGGCATTGCGGGTAATATTACCTGCCTGCTCACCCGCCTGAGTCACACAACCACCGATAATCTGGCCTACTTCAGCCGGGTCGATACCGGTGCCCTCTACAACAGCTTTGTGGGCAACGGCCAAGAGCTCCGCTGCGTGAAATCCTGACAGATCGCCTTTGCCGACTTTACCTCGGGCGATGGGTGTTCTTACTGCCTCTACAATTACCGCTTCTCTCATGTTCTTTACCTGCTAAACATTACCGCCCACAAAGGGGACGTAAAAAATTACACTTTCTTCACCAATTTATAGCTTAAACTATAAAATAGTACTATGCTTGTTATTAAATGGCTACCCGCAGGATTGAGAAGACCCCGTGATTCTGGCAACATTGCCCAATTTCTAGTACTGAGAAGCCCTGTGACCAACCGCAAACCCAGCAAACGAGAGCTCACTCGCCAAAAAGTTATTCTTGCAGCTATCGACTGCATCTACAGCGAGGGTTTCCACGCTGCCCATACCAATAAGATTGCAGAAACGGCCGGGGTATCCTGGGGAGTATTGCAATATCACTTCGGGGATAAGGACGGCCTTTTACAGGCTGTAATCGATCATATCTTTGATGAATTCAGTACAGCCCTCTCCAACACGGAGTATGAAGATAAAGATCTTCACAAGCGTGTACGTGAGCTGATCGATACCGTTTGGTCTCTCGTCAATAAGAAAGAGTACCGAGTAAGCGTGGCAATACTCCGTAATGCTGGCCGGAGCCCAGACTCATCGATTGATGGGCAAAAGCAACTGAGCTCCTGGGCCAAGAAAACCTCACAGCTTTGGGACCGCCTCTTTGAAGAAGGCTCCACTAAACCAGCCAACAGCGACACAGCGAGACACCTTCTCTTCGCTACCTTAAGAGGGCTGGTCGACGAGATTAATCCGAAAGGAAATGTCACCAGGAAGTCTCTTGACGAAGAATGTACAGCGCTAGCCGATGCCATTCACTACCTGCTCACCAAGTAGCTCTACCTTCGGGTGCGCTTAGTTTAGCTGCGCGACGGCTTCTGCAGCACTCTCCGTCGCTGTGGACGGTCGAAGCCAGCCTCAAAGAGCCCCCCAGCCGCAGTTGCTTTTCAAACAACACAACCCGATGACCGAACAGCTTTTATCGCCTCAGCTTGCGCAATGTTATGGGCATCCCCATACTCACTACGGCCAACCATCATCGTCACCAGCGAGTCCGAAATCCCCCCACTCACCCGGAAACAATCAACACCGGCGGCCGCGAAATCTGTGACGAGGCGCTGAGTATCATCGATTGAACGACCTCCCGGCACACGCTCATAACCGGATAGACTCAAGGTGATGGGAAAGTCATTTCCAGCCCGCGATTTGATCTCTCCCAGCACCTCGTTGATTAGCCGTATCCGCGTTTCCGCCTTGAATGCCGAATAACCGTCCGTGCGCTTATTGCGCTGTGGCGAAAGAAACGACCCGAGCAAATTACGGACTGTGGGCCACCAAACATCGGCGCCACGCTTTCTGGCCCCGTGTGGCTGATTTGTGATCAACTCCATGGTGATCAGACCTACTCCACCCTTCGCGCGCTCTTCGAAATAGCGTATTCTGAACTCCTGTCTTTCTATTCGTTTTCTACTCGTTGCTAGATGCCTGGATTCCTGGCGGGGTCTTTGGCCATCATCGTAAGCGCGCTGATACTGAAAACTTCCTCATCGTTTTGATTGATCAGCACAACACTCTGAGTGACGACACCGCGATCGGGCTTGCTCGTCGAGGGTTTTACTGCAGCGATACGAGATACCGCTCGCACTGTATCACCAGCATAGATCGGGCGGTGAATACGGAAATCATCGAATCCCAGACCGGCGATGGCCTGCTGGACAACCCCACTCTTCCAGCGCTGACTGGTGATGCAGAAAATAGAGAAAATATGCGCTGAACAACAGGTCAAGCCACCAAAGAATGATTGCTTAGCGAGAGCCTCATCGATATGCCAGGGCTGCGGATCCCACTTGCCGGCGAATTCCATGATTTCCTCGGCGGAGACTTCGTACGAGGCAGCCTCATGCCCCTCACCGACGATACAATCGTCGAAGTAAAAGGGCTTCCCCTCAGTAGATTCTGACATACGCTAGATCCAGAAAACGTTATGGTTCTTCAAACTGTAGATTTGGCCGATGGACATAGCTCTTTGCTCAACAGGCCTTCGGATACCATCGATGCGACCGTGTCGGCAAAAGTTTCTCTCGGCTCACGCAAGGAGATACCCCGTATGCTCAGCTCTTCAGTATTAGCGATGTTCGGCCACAGTGTGGCGTACTTCATCGTCTCAGCAGAGATGGGCGTATCGATGCGCTTGAACTTTCTGGCGACATCGACCAGTGAGCCTATGAGCCTTAGCTTCCATCCTTTCGCAGATATCCGCTTCAGGTTCGCCCCACTCACTTCCTCGACAATATCGGCAAGCTCAGTCCAGGAACAGTACACGCCAGGTACAAGGAAGCGACCACTTCCACCCTCGGTAACCAGATCACAAATAAAGGCCGCAAGGTCACGCACATCAATATGCTGCATGCCACCATCACCAAAAATTCGAAATCCGTTTTCGATGCGGTGCTTGAGCGCCTTAACGGCATCTGACATTCCGGGGTCTTCTGGGCCAATTATGCCGCCCGGGTACACCACTGCGATGGGGTCGCCCGCGGCTTGACGTGATCGCAGGTAGTTTTCCGCCTCGACTTTGCTCTGCCCGTAGGGCATCTTGGACGGCACAGGTGCAGCGTCAGCAGTCACCTTGCTCGCGTCGGTACTGAAAATTGCGGTAACACTGGAAATGCAAACAATGTTTTGAATACCCGCATCGAGGGCAGAACCAACGACGTTCTTCACCCCCTCTACGTTTATCTCAAAGAGTTTGTCTATCGAGTCAATCTGCATCGGTGTCGCTGCGGCAGCATGAACAGCACCATCACACCCAGCGAGGGCCGAACCGACGCTACTGATGTCGGTAATATCGCCTTGAAAAAACTCTGGACTCACACTGAGCCTAGCGTACATGGCCTTGGCCTTGTCGATATTTCGAACCAGCAAACGCACCTCGCGCCCTTGCTGAAGTAGCGTTTTGCAAACATGGGAACCGACAAAGCCGGTTCCTCCGGTAACAAGGATCTTACTCAAGGTTATTCCTCGACAATAGTGATCACACTGTTCGGACAGTAGTTGGCTGCCTTCATGACTTTATCGCGGAGCTCTTCAGGTGGATTCTCAATGAGCACTTTCACCATCGGATAGCCCTCATCTTCCTCCACCACATCGAACACTTCCGGACATTCACCCAGACACACACTGTGCCCCTGACAGAGATCCCGATCAATGACTACTTTCATAACCATGAGACTACCCTCAACTTACTTTCGACGCTTGTAGCGAATTCGACTGGGTGACGTTGGCTTGAGCACCATCGCCGACAGATCATCATCGTAAGCCTCAGGCGCATCGACCAGTTCGAAATCGTAGCGCGGCAACAGCGCTGCAAAAATGGATTTCAACTGCATCATCGCAAAAGCGTTGCCCGCACATTTGTGAGGACCTCCTCCGAAGGGAATATAGGCCCACAGCGTATCTGGCTTTTCGCGATGAGGATTAAACACTTCCGGATCCGGGAAGTAGCCCGGGTTCCTGTGCGAACCATACGTTGAAATCGCCACGGTTTTTCCTGCCTCAAGCAGCGTGCCGTTATAGTCGACATCCTCGAGCAACTGGCGCATCAGCAAAATCAGAGGAGGATGCAAACGCAATACCTCTTCCACGAAGCGTTCAAGCTTGGGAATCTCCCTGAGCGCCTCGAAGGTCAGCTCCTGCCCATCTTTGAACAGCTCGGTCAGTTCTTCGAGAACCTCAGCGGTGTACTCAGGGTTCTTTGCGAACTCAATCAGCGCCCATGCCGCGGTGCCGGAACTTGTATGATGTCCAGCAAACATGGTTGCGATAACCAGCCCCGTTACTTCGTTATCAGTCAGGTGAGTACTATCTTTATAGGTGCCAGACATAAAGGTTTCGAGGGCATCGCCATATTCCACGTCGCTGTTTGCACGACGGTCCGCAATGATTTCGCTGATCAGTTCCTGAAGGCGAGCACGCGCTGCGTCACGCGCTTCAAAGACCGGCTGCTGCATATAGGGGTCGACGAACGCAATCGCCTGCAATCCCTTTTCGAGATCGTGATAGAGGTTTTTAAATTCCTCGGTCATACGCTCACGGAAGTCTTTGCCCAGCAGGCAGTGACAGGCTGTATGCAAGGTTAGCTGAATAAACTCGTCAACAAAATCGAGCTCACCCTCGTCGCCCCAGCCCGATACCCACTGCTCTACTTCTTCAGCAATGACAGAAGCGTAGTTTTTCATGTTTTGGTAGCGCAGTGCATCCACCTGAATTTTCAGTTGGGTCTTCATTCGATCGGGCGGCGCATCGAAAATCACACCTTCACCAAATACAGGCACAGTCGCCTTATAAGAAGCTGCACGGCTCAGTTTCTTGTCGAGAGTCTTCAGAAACGCCTCTTGAGCCTCTGGACCACTCATGAGGATGGTCTGTTGCCCTCCCATATTGAATTCAGCCAACTCACCACACTCAGCGTTGCAACGCATCAGGAAGCGGGCAAAATTGACATTAAACTCTTCCATATGGCCGCTATCGGGCTTTTCACCACTGACCTTAGGAGGCTGCTTCAGTTCTGTTGCTGTCGATTCAGTCATGCCTATCTCTCCCAGCCTACATTCAGTCGTTAACCATTTCAGATGACATCGTGGGCATTTCTTTTAAAATACCTGTCTCAACGCACTCTTTAATCAAGTTGGTGATATTGGTGTAATCGTACATATCCAACTGCTCAGCCCACTCATAGTTACCGGCATACTTGAACCACGACGCGCCAATCACTTTCATTTCGGTACCATCTTCACGAACCGGCGCCCCAGGGGGTACCTGCCACCAAGTCACCATGGCCTCTCCGCGCGTCTCGTCAATGACAATTTTGTCATAGGGATAGGTCCAACCAGCGTAGGGATCCATCGCCGCCCCCACGCAGGTCTCGCGCACCACTTCGCGACCGTTGTACTCGTACTTGCCGTTGGGGGTATCCCATCCGTAGACCACATCCTCTGTATACATATCAGCCAGACAGCGCCAATCACCCTCCTGCTCGGCCTTATCATTGACGGCCAACCAACGGCGCATCATCTCTTCCATCTCTTCTCTGCTGAATTGCGACATGTCATCACCTCTTATTAATCATCTTCGCTTACACAGCCAGTACGGCTGACGATGAACAAACCATAACTCAAGTTTTTTATAGCTTCAACTATTTTTTAGTTGTGGCTATGTTTTTGCTCTGGCAGAATACCGACCAAATCAAGAAGCGAAAGCGACTCCCTTATAACTATCTGTACCTGTGAGGAGTATCTATGAAGTTTTGGCAATCACTCGCCTTTGTCGAGATGGACCAAATGGTTGAACTGGCCCAATTCTGTGAGGAGCTGGGGTTTCATGGGGTCTCTTACGGCGATCACCTCGTCACCACCAAGACGCAGATTGACGAGTATCTCTATACAGACAGCGGCAATGTGTTTTGGAACCCCGAGACGCACTGGCCTGATCCATGGGTCATGACAGCAGCTCTGGCGCAAGCAACTACCAAACTGCATTTCTTATCAACGATCTTCATCCTTCCGATGAGAGACCCACTCAGCGTGGCAAAGGCCCTGTCTACCGCAGCCTTTATGTCAGACAACCGTGTAACGCTGGGCGCCGGCGTGGGTTGGCAGAAGGCCGAGTTCGAGATGGTTGGGCAGGATTTCCACACCCGGGGAAAACGGGCCGACGAGATGCTTGAGATTATTCCCAAGCTGATGAGCGGTGGAATGACGTCCTTCAGCGGCAAGTTCTACGAGATACCCAAGGTACA
>JAKSCP010000449.1 GCA_022360535.1 Pseudomonadales bacterium
ATCCATTGGTACTGACGGAATAATCAGATCGGGCGGACCCAATTCACCGGCGAAATTCCACTCGCTGGGATCCTTCAGCTCAGGTGGCGGCAGGGCATTTTCCGGATCGCCCATAGGTGAACCTGCGTCAACCCAGGCCACGATCTTATCGATCTCTTCCTGTTCCAGGCGCCAGTCGCCGATCAGGTCCTGAATACCAATGTGCTGATCGTAGGCATAGGGGGGCATTTCCCGGTTCGCCACCTTGTATTGAATCAGGGGTGCCCAAGGCCGAATCTGTTCATAGGTTTCGAACTGCATCGGTCCAATGCCGCCTTCCTGATGGCAGACCACACAGTTCTCGTTGATGATACGCCCGATTTCGCCGTTATAGACCAGCTCGTCAGAGGATTGAGCATAGGTAGAAGAACTAAGGGAGAACAGGGTAAAAGGAGCAAGCAACAGCAGGGATTTCACGACCTTCATGATTTCTCTCCATCTTTCGATTTTTCGAATCATTTCTATCGATGAACAAACAGTGTACTCCTCTGTCGCCGGAAAATTAACTCTCACTGCCTGCAATTCGGCGCTCCCTCAATCCATTGAAATTGCTGGGTTTTAACGGAAAATCTGCGCGCCGCAGCTTCCACCGGTGCGCCCATTAGGCTATAAAGTTCAGTAACTGATGCGCTCTGAGGGACGAACATTTATAGGAGTGCATCGTAACCAAGAGGCCCATACACCCATGCACTCCTCATCTCGCTTACCGTTGCCACTACTTCTATTGCTGACCAGTCTTTGGATTTCACCACTAAGCAACGCACAGTCCACCCTGCCGCAAGGATGGGTGACCCCCCATCCGGCCTTCCGAATCATTGGTCCACTGTACGCGGTGGGCATGCAGGATCTGAGCGTGTTTCTGATTACTTCCGACGAGGGTCATATTCTGATCAACACCGGTCTTCAGGACTCCACACGCCATATTCGCAATAACATCGAATCACTTGGGTTTCGTCTGGAAGACGTGCGCATCATGCTCACCATGCAGGCCCATTGGGATCACACTGCCGCCATGGCTGAGATAAAGGAAATCACTGGTGCCGAAGTGTGGGCCACTCCGGAGGACGCACGGGTGATGGAAGACGGTGGATTCAGCGACGCGCACTTTGGTGGCCGGCAAACTTTCAGACCAGTGGAAGTGGACCGCATCATTCGGCAGGATGATGTGATTACCCTGGGTGATCTGGTGATCACCGTGCATGAACACCCGGGCCACACTGAAGGTAGCTCCAGCTATACCTTTGAAGTAGCCGAAAATGGCAGAACCTATGATGTGGGCATCATCAACATGGGTACGATTAATGGCGGCAAACGCATCGTGGTTAATCCGACCTATGCGGGTGTGGCGGAAGACTTTGCCACCACCTACAACAAACAAAAACAACTAACGGTTGATGTATGGGTGGCTGCTCATAACAGTCAATTCGATATGCAGGAGAAATACCAACCGGGCCAGGCTTATGATCCCGAGACTTTCGTGGATCCTATTGGCTACATCAGAGCCATTGAGAGATTGGAGAGCGCCTATCTGGAAGTGATAGCGGATGAACTGGACAATTAACAGACAACGTTCACAGTTTTACTTTGATGTCGTTTATTGAATCTCTGCAATCTGCAACAATCCAAACCTAAAACTAATCAACACTACTTCCAGCATGACAGACACCCAGAACCACCCCGATCTCGACAGCATACTCGCCTCTGACCTGCGGGCGTTTGTAAACAACATCCTGCATCAGAAAGGTGGCATCGATCACTTCCGCGAGTTGCTCTCCGATGATCAGCTGTCCAAACTGGAAAGCCGGCGCAAGCTGGAACTGGTTACCCGGGCGGGGGTGATTTTTACCCGCGAACGCAATATCTCCAACATTCTCGAGACCACACTGAATACCGCCCGCAATCTCACTAACTCCGATGGTGGCACCATCTATATCCTCGAGGAAATTTTCGCCGACAATCCCATCGATCCTGGAGAGATAGCCAGTCGCAATCTGAAATTTGTTGCGCTGCAGAATGAAACCATGGGCACCAGCCTCAAAGGCGATGACATCGACATCATGCCGGCGGTGCCACTGGAGATTGATGGCAAACCGAATTTGAACAATGTGTCTTCCTATTGCGCCATCACCGGTGAGATGCTGAATTTCGATGATGTCTACCACGCAGACGGTTTCGATTTCACCGGCACTTCCAGTTACGACGAAGCCAACAACTACCGCTCGCAATCGATGCTGGTGATTCCTCTGGAAGACCATGAGAATCGCATCATCGGCGTACTGCAACTAATCAACCGCCGTCTGCCAGATGGTGAAATCGGTGGCTTCACTGCAGAAGACATTGAACTGGTGCAGTCAGTGTCCTTCCCTGCCGCCGCTTCCATCACGCAGCAACGCCTGATCGATGAACAGGCCAACCTCTTTAATTCCTTCGTTACTATGCTGGCGCAGGGGCTGGGTGAGAAGTCGCCTCATACCTATAACCATATCCGCCGCGTCGCCGCCCTGGGCGAAGCAATTTCAACCTCGGTCAGTGACTGGGACGAAGGTCTCTATGCTGATGTTAAATACAGCGAAGAGGAAATGGCGGAGATAAGACTGGCTGGTTGGATGCACGATATCGGCAAGATCACCACACCGGAGCACATCGTTTCCAAGCAGGTGAAGTTACAAGTCGTCATGGATCGATTCGAGTTACTGGTGGAACGCTTTAACTCGAAGATGAAAGATCACAAGATCGAGATGCTGGAAAAACAATTGGCAGCCGCCAAGGCGGGCGCAAGCGATGAAGAAATTTCAGCGTTGCAAACGGACTGCGAGGAAAAACTTAGCCAACTTGCCGCGCAGCTCGACGCTCTCTTTGCAACCAATCGCGGCAGCGAAGAGATGCCTGCTGAGCAAATCGAACTCATCGAAGAGCTCGCCAAGCAATCTGTGGAATCTTTCTACAAATCGGAAGTGGTCATCGATCATGGCTTTCCTCTTTTAAAAAGTTTCACGGCAGATTCCCATCAAGCACCCCTGCTCAGCGATTGGGAAAAAGAACATTTGCTCATCAGCCGAGGCACACTCACTGAAGATGAGCGCAATCAGATCAAACTGCATGCCGATCGCTCCTGGCGATGGCTTATGGAACTCCCCTTTCCACGGGATCAAAAGCGCCTGCCGTTGTATGCGGGGGCCCACCATGAACATCTTGATGGCAGCGGTTATCCCAATGGCATTAAGGGCGAGGCGATGCCGATGCAGGCCCGAATTCTGGCCATCGCCGATATCTATGAAGCTCTGGTGGCGAATGATCGGCCCTACAAAGACCCTATGCCCCTATCACAAGCCATGGATATCCTCGGCGACATGGTCAAACGTGGAGCGCTCGACGGCGAAGTCATGCGAATCTTTTTGCAGTCAGGTGACTATTTAAACTACGCAAGAGAGTTTCTGGATCCCGAGCAAATCGATGATGTCGATATCGATGCCTGGATGGCTACCTACTACGTCGAGCCGGAGAAACCCAGGAACTAGCGAACCCCGCCAGCCCGGATCTTGCAGTTTCAAGTCTTTTCCCAAACCAGCTAAAGGTGCCCCCTCACAGGCTTGACTCTGTTTTCAAAAATACATAACCTTCTGGTTATGAATTCAGCTCAGCTCGATCTCATATTCTCAGCGCTCTCTGATCCCACTCGACGTGGCATTTTGGCAGAGCTCTCTCAGGGTGAGTCCAATGTGCGCTCTCTGGTTGACCACTACAATATGTCGCAGCCAGCAATTTCCAAACATCTGCGGGTCCTGGAGCAGTCCGGACTAATAAGCCGCACCAAGCGCGGCCGAGAGAACATCGTGCGGATTGATCCCCGCCCCATTGAAGGAGCAATAGATTGGGTTAAGCACTATTCCCAATTCTGGCGCATGCAATTCGATGCCGTAGAGGAATACCTGCAAGACAAGAAAGACATCAATACAAGGGGAAAGTAGTGGCGGAGTCAGAGATCACATTCAGGGATGGAACCCTCACAGTGAGAAGAGTGTATAACGCATCAATTGAAGATGTATTCGACGCGTGGATCGAGACCAGCAAGATCAAACAGTGGTGGGGTTGCGCCGAGTGCACCAATGTTGAATCCGAAGTGGAACCGAAGTTAGGAGGCAAGTACAACCACCACATGACTATCGAAAACGAATACGGCAAGTTTGATGACACTAATTTTGCAAGCCTGATCGAATACGACCCTCCCAACAGGCTTGCCTATACATCGAACGATGAAAGCGACCCTATGGTGATAACGGTCAGCTTTCGAACCGTTGAAAGTGGCACTGAAGTCTTACTAGTGCAAACGAATATCCCTGATATACAAGTCGACGGTGATATTGAACTTTGTGTAATAGTTCAAGGTGGCTGGACGGCTGGATTTGAGAAACTCGGAACCTTCCTCGCTGGCAGTTCGACCCCATGAAAGATCCAACCCAAGCGATGCGTGTTCGCGCCAGCGAATATGCTGATGTTGATCAAGGAACTTCCTGCACACAGAGCTCCTTCAAAACTGGAGGAACCGCATTTCTCTTTGTCGGCGAACAAGGTGGACGCTTTAAAGCCATGTTCAAACTTAAGGCATCAAGGAAGGAAGCAGAAGCTCTCGCCAAAAAAGCTCCAAAAGATTTTCAGGTTGGTTCGGGTGTCTGGATCACTGCACGCTTCTCTGCAGATAAACCAATGCCGCAACGGCTTTGGAAAAAATGGCTGGACGAAAGCTACGAATTAAGCCGCAAGAAATAGAATATCTCCCCAGCGTAGCCAGCAGGCTACGCACTACTCTATACTCCCCGCCTGCCTTGATGCCGATGCGCGAAGTATAACCAAACCCCTCGATCGAACCTGATTCCCATGATTTCCTTGAATAACGTATCACTGATGCGCGGCAATCAAATGCTCTTTGAAGACGCCAGTCTGACTCTGCGGGTCGGGCAACGCACGGGAGTCATTGGGCGCAACGGTGCCGGTAAGACCAGCTTGTTCAAGGCACTGTCAGAGGAAATTCCCATCGAGCAAGGTTCTATCGAACTACCCAACGACCTACGTACATCAACCATGTCTCAAGAGACACCGGGCAGCACCCGCAGTGCCGTGGATTTTGTCATCGATGCCGACAAGCCCTTTCGCGAACTGGAGCAAGCCATCGCCAAGGCTGAAGCCGCCGGTGATCACGACGCTGTGGCTCACCTGCACAGCGATCTGGAAAACATCGACGGCTACAACATCACTAATCGCGCTGAACAATTATTGTCTGGTCTGGGTTTCCATAAAGACATGTTTGAACAACCCATCAGCAATTTCTCAGGAGGTTGGCGGGTACGCTTGAATCTGGCTGCTGCACTCATGTGCCCATCCGATTTGCTGATGCTCGACGAGCCTACCAATCACCTCGACCTGGAAGCAACAGTGTGGCTGGAACAATGGTTACAGCGCTATCAGGGCACACTTTTGATCATCTCCCATGACCGCTCTTTTCTCGATGCAGTGATTGATCACGTCATCAGTTTCGAAGGGGCCAGGCTGGTTACCTACACAGGCAACTACAGCGCCTATGAAAAACTCCGCGCCCAACGCCTGGCACTGCAACAAGCCATGATGGCCAAACAACAAAAACGTCGCGAAGAAATTGAAAACTTCGTGCGTCGCTTTCGCGCCAAGGCCAGTAAGGCAACCCAGGCGCAAAGCCGGTTAAAAGAACTGAATCGCATGCAGGACATCGCTCCTGCTCATATCGATTCGCCATTCAAGTTTCAGTTTCCCGAATTGGATCAACTGCCTGACTTTCTGATGCAGATTCGAGACCTGACCATTGGCTTCGATTCGCCGCTGGTGAACAAGATCACACTGGGCATTCGTTCTGAAACCCGCATCGGCCTGCTTGGCTTTAATGGCAGTGGCAAATCCACGCTGCTAAAAGTCCTGGCCGAACAGATGCAGGCGATGGACGGACAGATAACCCGGGCCAAAAAACTCAAAGTGGGTTACTACGCACAACACCAGGTGGATGAACTTAATCAACAATCCACTCCTTTCGAAATCATTCAGCGACTCGATCCAAAAGCAAGCTCGCAGGAAATTCGCAACTTTCTCGGTGGTTTCGATTTCAGGGGAGAGCGCATAAACGAAAAGATCGGCATCTTCTCTGGCGGCGAAAAAGCCCGCCTGGCACTGGCCAAAGTTGTGCGCAACAGCCCTAACCTGCTGTTGATGGACGAGCCCACCAACCACCTGGACCTGGAAATGGTGCATGCCTTGACCGTCGCCTTACAGGAATACCAGGGCGCATTGGTCATCGTTTCCCACGATAGACACCTGCTCGGTAACACCGTCGATGAGTTTTACTCCATCCATCAGGGAGTATTCGCCGAATTCAAAGGTGATCTGAAGGACTATGAGAAGTGGATAGGTAAACAAGTTGCCGTCAATCAGTCAGCGCAGAAGGACAATGGAGCTACATCTCTTCCAAAAGTAGACAAGAAACAACAGCGTCAGGACGCAGCTGCGAAGCGAGAAGCGCAGGCACCGCTGAGAAAACAAGAGAAGCAACTGGAAAAGGAAATCGACAAGATAAATGTTGCTTTGAAAAAGATTGAGGAGCAGTTATCAGACAGTGGCATGTACGAGGACAAGAACAAAGCGAAACTTACGGAAATACTGCAGCAGCAAGGAGAACTGAAGTCTCAACTTGCTGAGACTGAAGAGGTCTGGATGGAAGTGATGGAGCAACTCATTTCCTAAGAGAAAGAGAGCTCAAAAAATGTACGCATATACTGTGATCTATTATTAGGAAGGATTTTCTTGATCTTCTACTCGATTCAGCATAGAGCATAACTCTTGTCGAAGCGCTTCGACGTTGTATGACATCTTGGCTGTGACTTCTAGGATACTCAAAGACGCTGACTCACATGCTTGCTTCAGGAACCTGTCCCTGGCTTGACGTTTCCTGGAGTTATGGGACTTGTCGTTCAATTCAATAACGGCAATTACAGACATATCGGATTTATTGCATAGAACGAAGTCGAAATGCTTATTGGAGATACGGTTAAATGCACTTTGCCAGTTGCTTCGGTTCATTCCTGATCGAGGCTTCAATACATCGGCTACGCGCACTTTCGCGAAAACGGCGGTTGAATTATCTACTACCAGATTCAGCACCCCTAGAAACGATCTTTCAGCCGGGCTTAACAATTTCGATTTGAGTGAATATAGGTGTGCGTGCTGACTTTCTCTACCCCTAATCAATGGCACAGCTAAGAATAAAAACAATAAAGCAGCAATTGCCCAAAAAAGGATATCCATCAGCAATGTCCTTAGAAAAAATTCTCCGAATGTAGTAAGCCAAACGAATATAGCCCCAATCGAACCCTTCGTGCTAGCCGATCTAGTCGGGTGATACTATGAGCGAGCTAGTCTCCTGTTCAGATAAAAATCAGTAGGTGTGCTTTTGAACAAGTCTTACCAATTGCAATATGTTCGCCCATGGAACTTGATCAATCTATGCCCGTTCTATCAGAGCACACCTTTAAGAGAAATGTCTGCACCGAGCGGAGTCCAGCTACTGATAAAAGACGAGACCAACCGGTTTGGACTAGGCGCATTTAAAGCCTTAGGTGGAATCTACGCCGTTGCCATGTTTCTGATTGATCGTTGGCAAACAGAACATCAAGCCGAGTTAGATCCAAACAAACTCTTCGATCAAGAGCTACAAAGCTGGAGCAACCAATTCACCTTTGTTTGTGCAAGCGCTGGCAATCATGGCATGGCTGTAGCTAAAGGTGCCCAACTGTTCAACGCGAAGTGCCGGGTTCATCTCGCTGACAACGTGCCATTCAGTTTTGAAGAGAAATTGGAAAGTCTTGGCGCTGAGGTAGTGAGATCCGGCACGGTCTATGAAGACAGCATGCAAGCGGCACGAGACGAGAGCGATTTTGGCGATGATACTGTCGTCCTGCTGGCTGATAGTTCATGGCCGGGTTATACCAAGATGCCTACCCTGGTAATGGAAGGCTATACAGTGTTAGCCGAAGAGATGCGTCGGCACTTTGACCAGCATTGTCAGTCCAACCAAGACTGGCCAAGCCATGTTTTTCTGCAAGCGGGTGTCGGTGGTTTGGCTGCAGCAGTCACTCTGCACATTCGACAGCATTGGCGCGTTCAACCAAAGATCATCGTAGTTGAGCCGGACGCCGCGCCTTGCCTATATGAAAGCAATCGCCTCGGAAAACTCGCCACTGTGAAAGGGCCGGTTTCCAGTATGGGTAGGCTGGATTGCAAGGAGCCTTCTCTGTTGGCGTTTGCAGTGCTGCAACAGCACGCCGATGATTTTGTCTGCATTTCCGAATCGGATGCCGCCGATGCTGTTTCCTTTCTCGCCGAAAGAGAGATTACAACAACTCCCTCGGGGGCAGCCGGTGTGGCCGCAGTGCTGGTCGCGGAACGCCTGGATATTTCAATCCCTGCTGGTTCGACTTGTTTGGCAATAGCAACAGAAGGCCAGTTTTGAGAAGTCAGTCGGCCGTTCTGTTGCTAATCCCGTTGGCTTACTGCTTCCAGTGGCTGGAAACAGTTCTGCCCTGACCCCGCCTAGTCCTGGCTTTCAGATACCAAGGCTTGTTGCTGCAACA
>JAKSCP010000267.1 GCA_022360535.1 Pseudomonadales bacterium
ACTTAGTATTTCTTTTTCCTAAGGCGAAGCTCACTAACAATAATCGCAGTGGAGAGTTTTACATTGAATTTCATTAAAAGTCGCCTCAGCCTGATGATGTTTCTGCAATATGCAGTATGGGGTGTCTGGCTGCCGGTGTTGGCAACCTACCTGCAGTCGCCGGTAGCAGAGGGAGGATTGGGATTTACCTCGGGACAGGTTGGGTTGATCATTGGCGTGGCTGGTTCCATCGGTGCGGTTTCCGCACCATTTATCGCCGGCCAGTTTGCTGATCGTTATTTCGCAACCGAAAAATTCCTCGCGGTATTGCTGGTGGCGGGGGGGATGGTCAAATTCACCCTGTCCTATCAACAATCCTTCACTGCCTGGCTGGTACTGGCCACTCTGTACAGTGTGTTATACATGCCCACGCTTTCGCTGACCAACTCCATGGCCTTTGCTCATCTACAAAACTCGGAAAGTGAATTTCCGCGTATTCGTGTTTGGGGCACGATTGGTTGGATTGCAGCGAGTTGGTTGTTTCCCATGATCTGGTTGCAAAGCAATCTGGAGTTTCAATTACTGCCACCATTCTTTGTGGGAACAGAGGTGCCCGATGCTACAGCGAGACTGGCTGATACATTAAAAGTATCCGGCTTACTCGCTTTCGTTTACGCAGGTTTCTGTTTTGCACTGCCGCACACGCCACCCAAAAAGGACAGCGTAGAGAAACTCGCCTTCAAGAAAGCATTTAGTCTGTTATCGCACAGATCATTCGCGGTCATAGTTGCCGCCAGTTTGCCCATTGCGGTGATTCATCAGATTTATTTTATGCAGACAGGCCCTTTCTT
The DNA here is from genome assembly GCA_022360535.1 of Pseudomonadales bacterium. Lineage (GTDB taxonomy): Bacteria > Pseudomonadota > Gammaproteobacteria > Pseudomonadales > Pseudohongiellaceae > UBA9145. The sequence continues at coordinate 831 of JAKSCP010000267.1, forward strand.
TGAAAATCAGTTGGGCATGCTGGTTACCTATATTGCTCCTGCAATGACCGTGGGTCAGTTCGCCGAGATTGGATTCCTGGCCATCCTGGGCGCCTTACTTCTGCGTCTCGGATTCAAATGGACCATCACCCTGGGTGCACTGGCGTACTTCATGCGTTATGCAATCTGGGGATTGATCAGTTTAGGGGAGGCTTCTGGTCCATCGGTAGATGCGGCTGGGCAGTTCGTCTGGACTACACCCTTGATGATTGGCGTATTCAGTCAAATTCTGCACGGTCTGTGTTATGCCTGTTTCTTTGCTTCCGCCTTCATGTATGTGGATCGTATTGCGGATGATGATATTCGCAATTCCGCCCAGACTGTGTTCGGCATTATTATTCTGGGGTTGGGTCCGATGATAGCTGGTCCCTTCCTTGGCATACTGGGTAGTGTGTTTGGAGAGGCAGGCGTCGTCACTAACTTCGCTGGCATGTGGTTCACGTTGGCCACGATAGCCTTGCTTACTGCAGCGCTTGTGGCATTTGCTTTCAAAGATGAAACCAAAGACGAAACCAAAACCGAAGCATAAAGGGTTGGAATCAAGATGGGTTACTTGTATCTGGGCATAGCAATCATTGCAGAAGTGATAGGGACTTCGGCATTAAAAGCGTCAAACGAATTTACCGAGACATTGCCCAGTATCATCGTTGTTATCGGCTACAGTGTGGCGTTCTATTTTCTGTCGCTGGTTCTCAAAACCATACCGGTTGGTATTGCCTATGCGATTTGGTCGGGACTGGGGATAGTTCTGATTGCGGTTGTTGGATTGGTTTTCTTTGGGCAGAAACTGGACGTGCCAGCAGTTATTGGTATGTTTCTGATTATCGCCGGTGTCGTGATTATGAATGCTTTCTCAAGTTCAATCAGTCATTGAGTGAGCTTAGTTACTCAAGTTAACTCGCTATTCCTGCTGAGCCATTTGTTTTGACTTGAGGTCGTGTATCTCATCCTCGAGCTCCATAATTTCTTCTTCCAGCTCTTCGATCTCGTCTTCCAACAGTTCCGTGAAATCATCCCCCGATTCCAGTTTGCGGTTACATCGTTCTACCTGGGCAGGCAGAGTGAACAGATCGTACAGCCAGCCTAAACCCAAGAGACCGACAGTAAACAAATAGATACATCCCCACACTGGTTGTCGTAAATAGAACTTGTGGAACCCGAGGACACCAAACGGGATAGCCATAAGATAAGCTACCCAAACACTACGTTCTGTATACATCAGCATCTCCAACTCGGTTGCCGAGTGTGCATAACGAATGGAGTCGGAGAGCAGAACCACGCCCTATGGTCTCTCCAGCTCCAATGGCCAGATTCTACAGACGATTCCACATCTGCGGTAATGCTGCAGCTTCCAGTTCTTCTCTTGCCTGCAACAACTGTTCCCGGAGTCGCTGCACGACTTCCGGGTATTCTCTGGTATAGCTATAGGTTTCGCTGGGATCTGTTTGCAAGTCAAACAGTAAACCACCGGGACCGTAGTAGGTTGAATGTTCAAAGCTATTGAGTGCTGCGCGGTAGCGGGTTTCCACTACCAGTTTCCAACGTCCACTGCGCACACCAACGATGCGATCATTATTAAACAAGAACAAGGCGTCATGAGGCGAACCGCCGTTTCCTGTCAGCAAGGGCAATATGTCTTTACCGTCGATGGAGCGATCCGAGGGAAGGTCTCCGCCAGCAAGATTTATCAATGTCGGGAAAATGTCGATATTCATCGCTGGCTCGTCGGACACAACACCGGCGGGTATTGTTCCTGGCCAGGAGGCGATAAAGGGAACCCGTTGTCCTCCTTCCCAGGAGGAACCTTTGCGATTGCGATAGATGCCTGAGCTGCCCTCGAACCAGGGGCCGTTGTCGGAGGTGAATACTATTAGGGTATTTTCAGTGAGATTAAGTTCTTCCAGTTTATCTACTATGGCTCCCATGCTCCAATCGATGGTTTCCACCACATCACCATAGAGTCCGGCGTCCGAGCGGCCGTCGAAGCGTGGTGACACGAACAGCGGCACATGGGGAAACGAATGGGGGATATAAAGGAAGAAGGGATTGTCCTGGTTCTCTTCGATGAATCGCAGGGCTTCTCCTGTGTAGCGTTCGGTGAGGGTGGTCTGATCAACCGGGTCTTCAATCATCTGCTCGTCGCGATAGAGCTCCAATGGCGTCATGTCGTTGCTGTGCAGCACACCGTAGAATTCATCAAATCCGTTATCGGTTGGCGACCACTCCAATCGACTACCCAGATGCCACTTGCCAAACAACGCGCTACGGTAACCCAGGGGCCTCAGCGCTTCAGCAATCGTTATCTCTTCAGCGGCCAGGTGCACGTCGTTGGTGGGGCGGGCAACATCAGAAACCAGGTCCAGGCGAATAGGATAGCGGCCGGTTAGCAGGCCACCCCGGGCCGCGGTGCAGACGTTGGCGCTGGAATAAAAACTGTCCAGCCGTGCTCCATTTAATGCCAATCTATCCAGGTTCGGTGTCTTGATCAGCCGCGAACCGTAGATGCCTAAATCGCCGTAGCCCAGATCATCGGCCATGACGACTATGAAATTGGGTTGGCTGTTCTGGGCTCTGGCCTCGCTGTTCCCAATCAGCACAAACCCAATTAGCGTCAGGAGGAAGACGATTGAGCGCTTTCTATAGCCTAAGTAATCTGTCATGAATCAGGTAGACTCTGCTTGCCTGGGCGATGGCCCTAATTGTTATGCTTGTGTCTGGATGTTAAGTAAGTACAGGGCCTGTTACCAGACCCGGAATAGAATAAAATCAGGGATAACAGGTTTCGGCCAAAGTGTCGGAAGAAAGTTCCAGACGTAAGCCCAAACGTAAGCCCAAACGTAAGCCCAAATGGAAGAGTAGCCCTTCATTAGTACCTCAAAAACAGCAGTCAACCTGGTCGCAGATATTGGTGGTACCCACATTCGCCTGGCGCAATGCCAGGGGGAGACCGTATTAGCAGTCGAAAAGTACCGTTGCGCAGACTTCTCCGGACTGCCGGAAGCCATCGACCATTATCTGCGTTCCCATTCATTGTCTTCCATTAACGAAGCTTGTCTCGCAGTGGCCGCGTCGTTGGGCAGTGATGAGATCTTGATGACCAATAGTGATTGGCGATTCTCCGCTAATGCGGTAAAGAAGCAATTTGAATTGGAGCGGCTGGAAGTCATCAACGATTTTGAAGCAATCGCTCACGCCATACCAAAGCTGACCCCCAGTGATCGTATCAAGATTGGGGGCGGAGAAGCTGATGAGCAGGGGAACATCGCCGTCCTGGGCCCAGGCACGGGACTTGGAGTAAAGCATCTAACCCGCAGTGGTGAGGGTTGGAAAGTACTAGCAGGCGAAGGTGGCCATGTGGACTTCGCCCCTGTCGATGACAATGATCACCATCTTTGGCGCTTCCTGCACGCCAGGGGGCAACCAGTCGCTATTGAAGAAATCCTGTCGGGTAGGGGATTGGTTAATATCTATCAGTCCATCGTTGCTCGCAAAAATATTCCGGCCAAGTTTGAAGAAGCTGAAGTGATTTTGCGAGAAGGCCTTTCAAAAACCTCCAGTGAATGTACAGAAGCCCTGCATCAGTTTATGAACATCCTGGGTTCTTTCGCAGGGAACCTGGCGCTCAATCTTAATACCAAGGGTGGGGTTTATCTCTGTGGCGGTGTGGTTTCCCATCTTAGAAACTTCATTCTGGCTACCACCTTTCGCGACCGCTTCGAAGCTAAAGGCCGCTTCCGCTTTTATGTGGTCGACATTCCGGTATTTTTGATAACAGAAGAAGAGCCAGGCTTGCTCGGGGCAGCCGTATTTCTTGAAGAGAGTCGCTGAAATGACTTAGCGTCGACTGCCGGTCACAGTGTAGTTGCCAAACTGCGTAAACAAGGTCCCCGCCATTTGATCGCCGTCCACCGTACCGTTGAAGTTAACCCGGGTGTTTTCACCAGCGCCAGAATCGGGGTTCGCCATGCTGCTCGACCAGGAAATGCGGCTGCCTGACAACTCAAGTTCTTCCACCATCAGTGCCATATCACCCGTCATGAGTAGTGACGTCTCGTTGATGGTCCAGACAGATTCCTGAATAGCACCTCTGCCTTCCAGGGTGATATTCCATTCGCCCACACTGACGGATTGTATGTCACAGGCCAGTAGCGAACAGCAGAAAGCTACCAGGATAGTTTCTCTATAACGGAACATTTGGCGTCGGCAATCTAAGACTTCTTTCTGAATAACTTCGACCAGAACAACAATTCAAACATACCACCGACAAGTACGAGAAACATAAGACCGGTAATGTTTCCAATCGCATAGAATAAAATCGCAGCAATCAGGAAAAACAGTATTGCTAAACTTCTCGCTTTTATCGCCATTACAATCTCTAACTGTTTCAGCTACTCATCATCATCTATAGCGACTACCGCAGTGCCATCGCCATTAAGGCCCTCGACTTCGTAACGTCGCCAACCGGCGAGAATACCCAACAAACCATGATTTCCCTCGTGGCAAGCATACTCGTAGATCGGGTCTTCAATTCGCCGCAGGGGAAACCTGGCAGACCAACTCACGTCCCAGGAGCGGGGATCGTTGATGGTGAAGTCATACTCCAGCGTATTAGCATCAAGACGTCGAATACGTTCTTCTACGGTTGCTTCGGTGGATAAACCTCTTGGGTTGTCATCGTAGAAGAATCCATTGGTGTGGATGATGAGTGTGTCTCCTTCCCAACTGGCAATGGAGTCGCCGTCCCAGCGACGAATATTGCGAGTTTGATGCTGGTCGGCAAAGGGAATGATGCGCGCGCGGTGCACCATCTCATTCAAGATCATCACGTAATCGTCTGTCTGTACGATCTGAATGTTGTTGTTATAGGAGCCTGGCACCAGTGGTGGCCCGGCACCATTGCTGCGCAGGCAACGGTCCGCCAGAGTGCGAGCTTCAGGGCCGATACTCAGGCGTCGGTTCTCGGAGCGTATTCGAGCCCGTTGCTGACCAGCAGCATTGAGCGCAGGTACTCGGCCATTGGGTGGATCGTAGACCAATGAGGTACGACGATCGGCAATGGTTTCAATGCCCCGTTCATACCAGAACTCATTGTAGGAGATCACACCGGGTGGATAACCGGCGCCTCCCACTGAGTCGATGATCAAATCCCGATTCTGGCGCCGGTTTTCATAGGCTTGCCACTCTTCTGCCTCCTGGGCGGTCAGCACTTCTTTGTTCGCTAACTCGGCAGGTCGATTGAGTGGAGTCAGGGTTCGATAAGTGTAAATACCCTGCAGATCCGGCACGCCTGACGCGGTGCTTGGACTGTCGCTGGATTGCGCCAATGCAACGATCGACAATAGCAGGCCTGAAGCCAGGGTCAGGGTTAACACCAGAGAGTTCAGGTGTCGCGCTGTGGTAGCCATGGAAACCTCCCATCTTTTAATGGTTTTCGGGTGATGGTTATCGGGGCAACTCTGATACAGAGTCTAGTGCCAGCGGCCGACCATTTCCAGCCTAGTTAAATAGAGTAAACAGCGCCAGAACCAGGAAAGGAGAGGACACCACAGCCGCGAATTTCAGCAAAGCAGCATAATTAAATGGCCACACCTGCATCGCTCGAGCCGTAGCCTTCAGGGATTCAAGCGCCAGGATATCCTCGTTGCTGCCTTTACTCACCAGATCATCGCCGAGATTGGCCCGCAGGGCGCGGTAACGATCATTAATTGAGTGGAGAAACTTGTCCTGGGCCTCTCGCATGCGAAACGATGTGGCGTAAAGGGGCAGGAAGAAGGCAATGCTGGTAATCAGCACATAGGAGCCCAACATCGCGAGGTTGTAGAGGGCAAATAGTTCTGTGCCGAAATTGACAGTGTTGGAGATTACGCCTAACGCTGCGATTGCGCCGAAAACCAGTAAGCCCAGATAGAGTTTTGCAGATTGGGTTTCCAGGGCGCCCAGCCCACCACAGCCATCGGTATGGAACGGCTGAATATTCACTTTGAACTTGAACATCGCTCGCAGCACCAAATAGGCGAGGTGCAGTCGCAGAGTGAGATAGCTCAATAAGTAATAAAGGAAGAAAGAATGGACCGGGATAACAAACCCCGCATTGTAGGTAGAAATATCGAACCAGGCCCCAGGCGCCTGAATTACTGTGAGCGAGAGCAAAGCTGCGGCGAACCCACAAACATAGGGTAGAAACACCACAAAGCGACTGTTGAGCCGGGCCTTGGTGTAGCGCCGCACTGTTTTCCAATCGTCCTCACTTGCCTGCAATACACCACTATCCACTAACTGCCGGAGTGTTTTCGGAAACGCGCCGAAATAAGCGCCAGCAATATAAATCAGTGTGGCGAAGGCAAGGAAGAACTGGTTCCACCAACCAATATCATGCAGGAGATCCAGAGTGAGTTCTGGATTAATCAGTGTGCCTTCCATTGCAGTAATCACTGCGGCGGTAAAGCTCGTACTGGCGGCGAAAACTGCGGCGGTTGTTGGCGAGGCGATGGCAAACCTGCCCATTAAGGTTCCTAATCGGTCACCATGGATCAGGCAGAATAATCCGATAGGGGAATCGGGGTAGTGTCTGTCCTGTGCCAGCGAGTCACTCATAGTTGCAGGCGTTCAAACTTTTCGAATGGGATAACAGGCTAAATGTTACCATGGCTGAGTTTTCAACGGTTGCAATGACGGTGCTATCAGTCAGCCAACCAACGCTTGAGTGATCGTGTTTCATGCGTTTGTCGTTGTAACTCTGGGTACCCACCTCAAGTTGTGCCCCGATCCCTGCTTTTAACAATAGGAACAACCCGTAATGACAGACTTCCTTCTTCTAGCCTTCATTTTTTTAAGTGCCGGTATCGCAATGGTCCCTATTGCGTCCAAACTGAAGTTGGGCTCAGTCCTCGGCTACTTGCTGGCTGGTATCGCGATCAGTCCACTGTTGGCTATTTTGCAGGTGGATGTCATTTCGATTCAGCATTTCGCTGAGTTTGGTGTGGTCATGATGCTGTTCCTGGTTGGTCTGGAGCTTGAGCCGCATATGCTTTGGGAAATGCGTTCCCGGTTGTTGGGGCTGGGAGGGTTGCAGGTGGCCATAACCGTGGTTGCTGTAGCGGCGATTGCCTTTGCGTTTGGGCAACCCTGGTCCATCGCCCTGGCCATTGGGCTGGTGCTCTCACTTTCTTCAACCGCCATCGTATTGCAGACCCTGAACGAGCGGGGCTTGATGCGCTCGGACGGCGGGCAATCCAGTTTTTCCGTGCTGTTGTTTCAGGACATCGCGGTCATTCCTATGCTGGCATTGATGCCTTTGTTGGCCATGCCGGAGTTAATGGATTCCAGTGTCGAGATGATTTCTGTAGCTGATGCAGATCATGGGGCAAGTGATGATCACAGTGAGAGTAGCTTCAGCCTGGTGGATGGGCTGCCTGGCTGGCAAGCCACGCTGATTACCATAGGTGCTATCGCCTTTGTCGTGGTTGGGGGCAGTCAACTGACGCGGCCACTGTTTCGCTTTATTTCCATGGCCCATTTGCGGGAGTTGTTTACCGCCACTGCATTGCTGATTGTGATTGGCATTGCTTTATTAATGACCCTGGTTGGACTCTCACCTGCCCTTGGAACCTTTATGGCGGGAGTTGTGCTTGCCAATAGCGAGTACCGCCATGAGTTGGAATCAGATATCGATCCATTCAGAGGTTTGCTGCTGGGGCTGTTCTTCATGACGGTCGGAGCCAGTATTGATTTCCAGTTGCTCTCAAACAATCTGGTGGACATTCTGTTGATGACCGGTGGCCTGATCGTACTTAAGGTTATTGTGCTGCTGGTATTGGCTATCAAGTTTAACTTGCAGGGTGCGGACCGTTGGTTGTTTTCGCTGGGGCTTGCCCAGGCTGGTGAGTTTGGCTTTGTACTGTTGTCCTATACGGTAGGACTGTCGGTAATACCAACTGCATTGGCTGATCAGTTGCTGTTAGTGGTTGCACTATCCATGTTGCTTACGCCGCTGCTGTTTCTCTTGTTCGACAGAGTAATCGCTCCTAGATTTTCGAAGCAAGACGAGAGAGAGGCTGATGCTATCGATGCCAAACGCAAGGTCATCATCGCCGGCCATGGTCGCATCGGAGGCATCATCAATCGGATGCTGCGATTGAAAGGCTATGAAGCGACAGTGATCGACTATAGCTCGGAACAATTAGAGATTCTGCGCACTTACAATATTCAGGTTTACTTTGGTGACGCGACCCGTCCAGATTTACTGCACGCTGCAGGGATTGATGAAGCATCGGTGTTTGTAATTGCTATCGACGGCAAGGAACAAATTACCAATTTGGCCAAGTATGTCATGGAGAAGCACCCCCATGTTAAGGTCATCGCTCGGGCAAGAGACCGACATCATGTATACGATCTCTGGTTCTCAGGCTGTCGGGAAATTATTCGTGAGTCTTACGACAGCTCGTTAAGAATGGGGAGGGTGGTCCTGGAAAATCTGGGCCTCTCTCTGGAAGAGGCTGCGGAGTATGTAGCAAGCTTCACTGAAACGGATCGCCGTTTCATGCGCGAGATGGCGGACGTCTACGATCCTAGTGTTCCAGCACATAAAAACCCTGAATACGTGGCGAAAGCGCTGGAAGTGAACAAGGCCTGGCAGGATCAATTTCATAAGCAGAACAAAGAAGATGAGGAAGAACCCATCTCCTTTGTCGAGCTTAAAGAGTAGCTATACTCTCCAGCTTGGCCCCCCAGCTTAAGCGCTGGATGCGGAAAGGCTTTGTCCCGAAGTCTCTGTCAGCATCCAGACACAGATCAGGGACGCCAGGGAAGCCACCGCCATATAGACCGATACCCAGATGATGGCGTATTCAGTCCATAGGATAGTTGCTATGGTTGGTGCAAAGGCACCGCCCACAATGGCGCCAATCTGATAGCCCAGTGATGCCCCGGAGTAGCGCACTTCAGTGCTGAACAGTTCTGTATAGAACGCCGCCTGGGGACCATACATCATGCCAAGCGCTCCCAAGCCACCCGATACGCCGACAACCACAAGTATGAAGTTACCGGTGTCGACCAACGGGAAAAGCACGAATGCCCACAGCCCCATTAGCACTGCGCCCATCATGAAGATTCCCCGACGCCCATTGCGATCAGAATAGGCTGACGCCCAGGTCTGAAATGGGATTTGAACAGCCGAAGCGATTAGCACCGCTGCCAACATACTATCCCGGCTCATGGCAGCTCCATTGGGATCCGACCCATAGGCCAGAATGAACCCAATCAAGATATAGAAACACACTTGAATCGAGAGAAAAGCGCCCGCTGCCAGGGCAATGGTTTTCGGATATTTCACCAAGGCTTCAATAACAGGCGAACGTCTGACCACTGGCGTTTCTGGATCATCGGCATGATGCGCTTCACGCACCATCTCCAATTCCTTGAATGCTTCCGTTTCTTCCAGATGCAATTGGATATACATGCTGATACCAATCAAAAGAACACTGGCCAGGAAAGGAACGCGCCATCCCCAGCTCATGAAAGCCTCGTCAGAAACCGTTGCACTGATGCCAATGAATGCGAGGTTAGCCAGGATCACGCCGACTGGAGCACCCGCCTGGGCGAACGAGCCCCAGAATCCGCGTTTGTCTGCCGGAGCGCTTTCTGTAACCAGCAACATGGCGCCGCCCCATTGGCCACCGATGGCCAGACCCTGAGCGAAGCGCAGGACAGAAAGAATGACTGGCGCTGCGATGCCGATGCTGGAATAGGTTGGCATTAGACCAATCATGGTTGAGGCAACCCCCATCAATATCAAAGCCAGCACCAGCGTACGCTTACGGCCGATGCGGTCACCGAAGTGGCCAAACAGAATGCCGCCCACTGGACGTGCGATAAAGCCAAAGGCGAAGGTGCTGAAAGACAAAATCAGGCCCACGGTTGGAGTGCTTTCCGGAAAGAACAGGGCCGGGAACACCAGGGCCGCTGCGGTGGCATAGATGAAGAAGTCGTACCACTCAATACTGGTGCCTGCCAGCGCTGTGAGCGCCACGGTCCGCATATTGGATTTCAGATGAGATTCAGCTTCTTCTAGCTGGGGTGAACTGCTATCGACTTCGCTAGTCATGGGCGCTCCGTTTATTCTGCATTTGTTATGGGCCAGTCTCCGCAGTCTCCCGCGGAGCCAGCATCAAGCACGGGGCTAGTGTACTCTGGCTTGCAAAGCCTTGTCCAAGCATGGAAACTGCCGGCAGCAGTGCATTTTGGATCTATTAAGGAGAGTGAAAGGTGGTTTCTGAAAATACCGAGGCGTATGCGGTAGAGAATCTGTTTTCTGTTGCTGGCAAAACGGTGGTGATCACAGGAGGTACTTCGGGCCTCGGGCTGATCATGGCAGAAGGCTTGTTAAAAAATGGCGCTAAGCTCGTTGTAGCTTCCCGCAAGCAGGAGGCCTGCGATGCCGCAGTCGAATCACTTTCACCACTTGGCAACATCAAGGCTATCGCCGCAGATATCTCCAATGCGGAAGGTCGTCACAAACTGCGGGATTTCGTTGAAACCGAGTGTGGCGCCATTAATGTCTTGATTAACAATGCAGGCACCAACTATGCGGCGCAACTGGAAGACTATCCTGATGCTGGATTCGAGAAAGTAATCAATACCAATCTTTCCGCAGTGTTTTCGTTAACCAGAGACCTGACGCCTTATCTGGAAAAAGCAGCTTCCGCAGATGATCCATCCCGGGTCATAAATATAGGCTCAATGGATGGGCTGCACGTGCCCATCGTGCAGCGCGTGCCTACCTTTGCCTACTCGGCCAGTAAGGCCGGCTTGCATCACCTGACTCGCGCGCTGGCAGTGCATATGGCGCCAAAACACATCACCGTAAATGCGGTCGCACCCGGTTTCTTCGCCAGCAAAATGACCGACTATATCTTCGATCACTATCTTGATGACATCGAAGCAGACTGTCCGTTGAAACGAGTCGGTAAGCCCGAAGAAATTGTCGGCATCGTGACCTACTTGATGTCTGCGGCCGGAGCTTACACCAATGGCACCACCATACCCGTCGATGGTGGAACCAATATCTCCAAAGGTCATCGAGACTGGATGGAAGAATAGTCTGTGACGGTTGCGGCTTCACTAAAACGCCAAATCAAAGCGCGACCAGTTTGGATGCAGGGGTTGTTTGTATTCTGTCTCTATATGACTTTCATCTATTTGCCCTGGGATATCTTCATAAAGCCTTTAGGTGAAGATCAGGAAGTCTGGTTCGGTGTTCTCTTTACTGGCTGGGCGGCGAAATTCGGAGCGCTGTTGCACTGGCTGGTTTACGGTGCTGGGAGTTACGGCTATTGGAAAATGAAGTCGTGGATGCGAATAGGGTCGATGCTTTATCTGCTGCAGATCGCTATCGGTATGTTTGTCTGGAGTGTGCTTGATGAAAGAGGCGGTGGCTGGTTATTTGCTTTAGTCCCTGCAACATTTTTCACTGCGCTAGCGTTCTTGAGTTGGCGATCCAAAGCCCATTTTGTGAATTAGCTTTAGAGCCCAACTACGCGCACAATTTTTCGAGATGATTCGGTTGCAAAAGTGATTGTCAAAGTCACTGATATGGCAGCCAGGCTAATTATTGTTCCCCAGACTATGGAACCGAAGCTCCAGCCTTGGTCAGCAATAATCAGGATTAGCGAACACAGAAGCAGAAGACTTCCCGAACACTGATAGCAAAGCTTTCGCAACGCTGATTGTCTAGAATCT
>JAKSCP010000521.1 GCA_022360535.1 Pseudomonadales bacterium
CTGAATGCGATATCCAGGCTGCTGGCGAGTTCAGCAACGGCGGGTCCGTCATTCAGATCAGTGCCTGATTTCAGCACCGCGATACCTAAAATCCGATAGAGCGCCCCGCTGTCCAGCAAGTGAAACCCCAGCGTTTGCGCGATATGGGCAGCGATCGTGCCTTTGCCAGTACCAGATGGACCATCCACCGCAATGACGGGAACTGATGAGTCCACTAGCCAGCCAACTCTGTTAACTTGAAACCGGCAGCATTGGCCAGTGATGTGAAACCCGGAAATGACGTGGCGACGTTTTCTGCATTGGCGATCTCAATTGAATCATCAGCCCGCAGGCCTGCCACCGCGAAAGCCATGGCGATGCGATGATCTCCGAGGCTATCAACCTTACCCCCACCCAAATCGCCGCCTACGATACGAATGCCATCGGGGTAGGTTTCAACTTCCACGCCCAATGTCTTTAGGCCACTGGCCATGGCGTCGATTCGGTCGCTTTCTTTTACCCGCAATTCTTCAGCACCACGCAACACTGTTTCGCCTTCGGCACAGGCAGCAGCTACGAACAGCACGGGAAATTCATCGATTGCCAACGGCACCTGATCGGCAGGGATCTCCACACCATGCAGCTCGCTGGATTTTACTTGAATGTCCGCCACTGGTTCACCGCCTACTTCCCGCTCATTCTCGAAGCTTATGGTGGCCCCCATAGCGCGCAAAATATTGATAACGCCAATACGGGTTGGATTGATCCCCACATGTTCAAGCAGTAACTCCGATTCAGGCGCGATAGATGCCGCTACCAGGAAGAATGCCGCCGAGGAGATATCGGCTGGCACATCAATGGTTGCTGCTTTGAGCTGTTGGTTACCTGTAACGCTCGTCGTACTCTCAGGGTAACCACCTTCAACCTCATGACCGAAACCTTTCAGCATCCGTTCTGTATGATCGCGACAAATTGCCGGTTCAGTGACCGAGGTAGTTCCTTCGGCGAACAGGCCCGCTAATAGCAAACAGGATTTCACCTGAGCACTGGCCACTGGCATGTCGTAGTGCGTTCCCCGCAGTTTCTTGCCCGTAATCTTGAGAGGCGGCGTGCCATCGCCATCAGTCTCAATGGCAGCACCCATAGCCCGAAGTGGATCTGCAATTCGACCCATGGGGCGAGAATTCAGGGATTCATCACCAAACAGTTCAGAATCGAAAGCCTGGGCAGCCAGGAGGCCAGCCATCAACCGCATGGCAGTTCCAGAGTTACCCATATCCAATGGGATTCTGGGTTTTTGCAAACCTTCTTTACCCACACCGTAGATTGTCATTTCACCGTTATCTGGCCCGACAATAGTGACCCCCATCTCGCGAAACGCTGCCACCGTCTTCAGCGCGTCCTCACCTTCAAGGAATCCACTGACTTTGGTTATACCATCGGCTAAAGCACCAAAAATTACGGATCGATGAGAAATAGATTTATCTCCCGGCACTCGTAACGAACCAGAAATAGTGCCACCTGGCGCTGTTATTAAAGTAACTAAGTTATCAGACACTGCTTGTGTTGAATTTCCCTGATAGTGGTTGTGAACGAATCGATCTCGCGTTTGTTTGGCACGATTAAAAACTTCCTGCAATACTGCTCTATCCCGATTGTGAATTGATTCTTTGAGTGAACGCAGTGCGGCAATGTACTCGTCTAAAACGGATTCTGTGGCTTCTGCATTCGCAACAAAGATATCAGACCACATGGTGCTATCACTTGATGCCACACGACTGAAATCGGCGAATCCGCCAGCGGCATAACGGAAGATATCATCGCTTTGCTCCTGGTGAAGCAGGACATCCACGATAGCAAAAGCCAACAGATGAGGTAGATGGCTGGTAGCAGCAAGCACCTGGTCATGACGTTCTGGTGTCATTCCTATGACATCAGCACCAACCTGCCGCCACAACTCATTGACCTGAGCAACTGCTTGAGAGGAGTTTCGCTCCAGCGGACACAAGATTGTCTTCCTGCCCTGGAATAAATCTACCGAAGCTGCCTGGAAACCCGATCGTTCTGATCCTGCTATGGGATGACCTAGCACGAAATTTTCAGCAAAGGATTCAGGCTGAGCGTCGATTGCAGACAATACATGAGATTTCACACTGGCAACATCGGTGAACACCGTATGTGAGGGGCATAGTGAAGCCACCTCAGGAATTAGATCGATAAGGGCCAGTGGCGGTGCGGCAAGTACGCAGATATCCGCGGCGGGAGCTAATTCCTGCAAACTGCCCGTTTGATCGACTACTCCCTGCTGCTTGGCGGCATCCAGAGCAGACTGATCGGAATCGGTGGCGAGTAGTTTCTGTGCTGGATTGCGTTCGCGCAGTGCGCGCGCAAGACTACCTCCAATCAGACCCAGTCCAACGAAAAGAATTGTCTTGTTTGCCAAGTCGGACACGTTGTCGCCGCCACTAATCGCCCTGGGAAAAAATCGGGTAAGAGCCCAGAACCTTCACCAGCTGAGTGCGACCTTGCAAACGCTCAAACAATTCAACAATGGTTGGGTCTTGCTGATGCCCTTCGAAGTCGATGAAGAATACATATTCCCAGGCTTCCTTTTTCGATGGTCGGGAGTCAATCTTGGTAAGACTCACCTGCAGATTCTCGAATGGCTCGAGTACATGAAACAAAGCCCCAGGTTTGTTCTCCGTGTATACCAGAATACTGGTTTTATCTTTCCCACTGGGAGCACAAGGCTCGTTAGCCAGCACCAGAAAACGAGTGCTGTTGTGATCCTGATCCTGGATACCTTGAACCTTGATTGCGAGCTGGTAACTTTCAGCAGCCAGGCGGCCAGCGATAGCAGCCACCCCACGTTCAGCATCCACTTGTTTGGCGGCTTCGGCATTGCTGGCACATTCCAGCAACTCTGCTTCGGGATAGTGATTAGCTATCCATTGGCGACACTGAGCCAAGGATTGCTTATGGGAGGCGATTATTGCGACAGGCATGTCTGGTTTTTCCGCAGAGACCAGTAAATGATGCTCTATCGGGACCACCTCTTCGCCAACAATCAACAGCGAAGAATCCACAAGGCAATCCTGGGTATTGTTGACGATACCCTCAGTGGAGTTTTCTACCGGGACAACGCCTGCGTCGGCCTGCTCCTGTTCGGTAGCAGCGAATACCTCATCGATTGACCCACAAGGATGCTGCTTCACATCCGTACCGAAGTGATGCAACAAGGCTGCCTGCGAAAAAGTACCCTGAGGTCCCAGGTATGCGACCGTTTTAGACATGTTTACTGTTGAGTTCCTTGCCTACTTTGTGAGGATAGAGGGAAGTAGGCACTGTGCATTTCGACGGCTACTCTTCCGGATCACCTTCGCTTTCGTCGCCGGCCTCTGTTGAGTCTGCCTGGGGGGCTTGCTCAGTTACCTGACTGCCATCGCCATTTGCCTGCGGTGCTTGAGAGTCTGAATCGGCATCGACTTCATCAGGTTCCTCCACTCTTTCCAGACCCACCAGCTTCTCGCCTTCTTTTAACCGAATGAGTCGCACGCCTTGCGTGTTTCGACCTTGCACGGACACTTCTTCCACGCGGGTGCGTACCAAAGTACCCTTATCCGAGATCAGC
>JAKSCP010000273.1 GCA_022360535.1 Pseudomonadales bacterium
CCATACGGCGTAGCGCCACATGCACGTGCTCTGGAGTAAGCGTAACGCCATTGGGGTCCACTGCCAGTGTCTGTGGGTTTATCCGTAATGCTTCTACGTGGTTATCGGTGCCGCCAATGACTCGATTACC
This sequence comes from Pseudomonadales bacterium, assembly GCA_022360535.1. Lineage (GTDB taxonomy): Bacteria > Pseudomonadota > Gammaproteobacteria > Pseudomonadales > Pseudohongiellaceae > UBA9145. Next base: position 131 of record JAKSCP010000273.1, read on the forward strand.
ACGCACCCCCGCTCCCATCGCCATTATGGAAGTGACGTTCCAATGATCTTTTCCATTGCCGTCATTGTAGAAAGGGGTACGCCCAAAATCTGATGCCACGATTACCGTCACTTTGTCCTGCAAGTTGTTGCGCTCGATTTCATTCCATAGGTGGTCCACGCCCGAGAGCAGTTGATCCAGGCGATTAGCATGATTCTGGTCGTGATTGCCATGGGTATCGAATCCACCCATATGCATATTGGCACTGACGGCGATACCACTGGCAAAAGCTGCTACCGCCACTTCTGCCTGACCTTCCAAACCGCTGGACACACGATCGGGTAGTCTGCTTACCAGGCGGTTCAGGTTATTGTCGCCGGTACGTGCCATCACCAGTTCATTCAACTGCTGTCGTTTCAACGGCAGACTCGAGGTATTAAGCAATCTCTCGATGCGTGCATTACGAGCGCGCTCAATCTCTTCATAAATATTTTCTGGGAAATACGGATTCTGATCACCTTCCTCCTCCCAGGGCCGACTGGCGTTGGGATAGGCTAGTTGTTGGAAGATTTCTCCTTCACCAATACGTGCCGGGGCTACCAACGAAGCTGTGTTGTCGTAGCCGCCATTACTAATAAACGCCAGCGGCTCGGATGGCGCGGTAGCAGCCGCCGCCAGCGCTCCGAAACTGGGATAGCCCTCTTCTATCTTGCCACTCCACACATAGCGAGACCCGGCATCGTGGTTATTGGTTTGGGTATCAATGCCATTGATTACCAGCAAACGCTCCGCATGCCGGGGAAAGAAATTGGCAAAGTGACCTGGTGAATTCGCATCGGGCGGATCGATATCGGTGGGATAGGAATTAGGAAAACGGATATTGCCGGCCGTGGTTATTGCGTTCACGGAATAGCTATTCACCGGTCCACGACCATCGGATCTAGGTCGATCCCCTTTCGGGTCGATAAAGTAGGTAGGATCCCACCCACCACCAGCATTGATGGACACCCAAAACCGTTGCGGCTGAGCGGCCAGACCCTGAGAGCTGAGCAGAGGCACCGACAAACCAAGGCCGCTGCTGGTCAAATATTTAAGGAATTTTCTACGCTGCATAATCGGCCTCCACTAGCTATAAAGAAACTTATAGTCAGCCAACAAATAGGCTACTACCGCCATCCAGGCACGAATCACGAAGTGATTGTCCATCTGCAGGCTTAAGTCCTCGCCATTAACATCTTTTAGATTCACACCATCGAAGTTTTTGGTGCGGTCACAGTGATCCGGAAGTCGGGGTGCCCACCACTCGCCACTGTTGTTCAAAAGATATTGCCGTCCGCGATTGATGGCAGTCATGTAAAGATCCAGCGTAATTTGAACCTCGGCAGAATTTAACGCTAATTGCTCTCCCAGCAGGTACTCATGCAGGAACTGAATATTCTGGCGAATGAGTTCTACCGCCGCGCTATCTAAATCGCCGGATTCGTTGTACGGATTGGTGTCCTTATCAACAAACAAGAACAAGCGACGCTGGTCTTCGGGCAGCCAGAAGTCATGTGGCACTGCGTAACAGGCTAATTCGTTTGCCATGCGCAATTGCATGGCACCCATTAAGCCATTCGGCGCCTTCAAACGTGTAGTAATACTGTCTGAATCGATACCACCATAGATCTGATGAAAGGTATTCTCCAGTTTGGACGCCCAGGACTTATCCCGATCCTTGTAGTACTGATCCAGGGAATTACGCCAGTCAAAACCGAACAGGTTTTGAATTTTGCGATCCAATTGTTCTGGTGTAAGCAGGTAACTGGAACCCGTTAAAGCGTGTGCACTCTGATTCGCTTGTGTGCTTAATCCGCTAGCCCGCCAATAAGGGCTCAATAGAATCTCCCTGACAAGAGTTTTCAGATTGAAGTTGTCAGCCACAAACTTCTCTTGCACTTCGTTTAGCACGGTACGTTCCGCAACATAGGCATCGATATCGGCCTGACTGGCGTCAGCCTCAACCGGTGCCTGCAGTGGTTCTTTACCCGTCAATCCATTCACCATGATGCGAGTCACCGCTCTTGGGAATTTCGGATCAGCTGCTATTTGCTGAGCTAACCACTGCACCGAGCTATCGACGTTTCCAGCAAGAGGCATCACCTGACCGTTGAAACCGCGGGGCTCCATGTCCGTGTACCAGCCATACCTGGATTCCCTCGATGGCCGGTAGCGACCCTTGTAGTCCCAGTTCTGAAAAATAGAGGCCACCGGGTCGAGCACTGAGTGGCATTTCGAACACTGAGGATTATTAATAGTGGGGATAGGAGTAGTGATGTCTACTGCATTGCCCGGTCTTACTCCCTCGATGGCGAGAATGTCTGTATCCAGAAACAGATCGAAGACGACACGGGCCCTGCCGCGATTACGGTTGGTACTCGTGGTCGGATAACGATTCAGAAACATAGGAGAGGTCAGAATGCCCGCGTGGGGAATTCCTGCTAAACGTGCAGGTTGAAATTCCTCCGGATCGTTTGGATTTACGAACGCCATACCGCCTACACCATAGCTGCGCGATGAATTCGGTGTCACCATGATGTAATCAGCCGTCAATATTTCGGTAAAAGGTCGGTTGTTTTTGACCACGTAGTTGATCAAGGCCAGCGGCTCTCTGGCGACCCCATCATTGGTTTCTCGACGCACCTGGTTGTAATCTTCACCACGATTGTCTTTGCCGGGATCAAACCAACGACGGTCAGGAAAATCATCGCTGCTAAGCAGACTAATGGCTGCTTCAGATCCATTGCTCGAATGGTATTTGTCAGTCAGCAGGTAATCGTTAAAGATCTCCGTAAGCCTTTGGTAAAACTCCGGCTGTTCCAACATGCCATCAATAGCCTGGCGCAAGCCGATTGAACCTGTCGCCGATACCAATTGAAATTCTTCCAGTGTGGGTAATCGGCTCAACAATTGTCCGGAGGCTTTGCGTAAAGTCTCTCCATTGCCCAGTTGTTCGATAAAACCAACTGTTTGTGTCGTCACCTGCTGGTTGTTGCTGTTGAACGCAGCCTGGATGTACTGTGCCAGCGCCATCGAGCAATCCGCATCACAGGCAGCAGCATCCCCCAGGGGCATGGTGTCTCTAATGGTGGTCATCAGGGAAGTTGTATTCGAGCAACTAGCGCAAGCGATTAGCGACGGAGCAATGGCAGTACCTGCCCCGTCAGTGCCGTGACAATTGCTGCATTGCTGCGCGAACAACACTCCTGAAGCAGTATCATGTTCAGTGTTCTGAACAGGAATTGAGGGGGGCGAGCTGGTGGGTTCGATCTCGAGAGCTTGAACAATGGTAAACACAGTCTCATTGCTGTCTGCCAATTGCTCTAACTCAACTTGATAGACTTCTCCACTTGCCAACTCAACTTCATCAATGATGAGATGGCCAAGA
>JAKSCP010000195.1 GCA_022360535.1 Pseudomonadales bacterium
AGCCATGAGCGAAATCGTGCTTTACACCAATCCCCAGTCAAGGGGTCAAATAGCTCATTGGATGCTGGAAGAGCTGGGTGAGCCATACTCGGTCGAATGGATTGACTATGGTGAGCAGATGAAAGGAGCTGACTACCTGGCGATTAATCCCATGGGCAAAGTTCCAGCCATCACGCACCGGGGCAAGGTCATCACGGAATGTCCGGCTATCTGTGCCTACCTGGCAGCAGTTTATCCAGAGAAACAATTGATGCCAGAAACGGATGATCCGCGACTGGCCGATTATTATCGCTGGTTGTTCTTTGCTGCCGGGCCACTGGAGCAAGCCATAAGCTACAACTCGCTGAAGCTGGAAGCCCCGGAAGGCAGCAGTAGATCCCTTGGCTTTGGCACCTATCAAGAGACTTTGGATACCTTAGAGTTGGCCTTACAGTCAGGGCCCTACATCTGTGGAGAATTGTTTACTGCGGCGGATGTGTACGTCGGTTCCCATGTGTACTGGGGCATGCTGTTTGGTACGATGGAGAAGCGAGCCAGTTTTGAAGCTTATGGCGAACGACTGATGGAACGCAGGGCTCTGCAGGACATGCAGCGTATCAACCAACAGCGAATGGAGGAGATGGAGCAATGAGTGACTGGCATCTGGCCCAGGTGAACATCGCAAGAGCACTGGCCCCTGTTGACTCGCCTTTGCTGCAGGACTTCGTGGACAATCTGGAGCGACTCAATGCGCTGGCAGACAACGCGCCAGGATTTGTTTGGCGATTACAATCTGACAGTGGCGATGCCACGGACTTCCGTCCCTATGATGATGACACGCTCATCAATATGTCGGTGTGGGAAGATTTGGAGTCACTGCATCACTATGTCTATCGCAGTGCCCATGTAGAGATAATGAAGCGACGTAAAGAATGGTTTGAGCGTATGGCTGATGCCTACACGGTATTGTGGTGGGTACCGGCAGGGCATATTCCCAGCATTGAAGAAGCGGTGGAAAAACTGGCGCTATTACAGGCGAAAGGGCCCGGACCTGAGGCATTTACTTTTGCCAAACCTTTTCCGCAGCCGCAGAACGATGAGGCCGATCCATTACCTGGATTCGATGACGGCTGTCCGGCTTACTAAAGGATCCACAGATTCGCTGGCGCCTGAAAATCTGGATTCATCTGAATATGGTATAAACAGAATAAGAAGCGGGGAAACCAGAATGATAAAAAGACTAATGCAGGGTGGTTTGGCATTATCGCTAATGCTCATATCACTCGCTCTATGGGGTCAAGGCAGGCTGGACATTCAGGGAGTGAAAGAAGGTCTGTACATGATTACAGGCGCTGGTGGAAACATTGGTGTGCGCCTGACCGAGGAGGGTGTGATCCTGATTGACGATAAGTTTCCTCAGGATTTCGAGGAGATTCAGTCTCTCGTTGCATCGGTAAGTGACCTGCCGGTTAAGTATGTCATCAATACTCACCATCATGGAGACCACAGCGGCAGCAATGCCAGCTTTCTTGAGTTCGCCGAAGTCGTAGCGCACAAGAATGCGCGAGATAACATAATTCGCAACAATCAGGACGGTGCTCCACGCATTGTTTTTGTCGACGAAACTGCTGTCTTTCTGGGTGGTGTTGAGGTGCAGGCTCACTACATGGGAACTGGCCATACCAATGGTGATGCGGTCGTTTATTTCCCGGATCTGAAAACGATTCATGGGGGTGATCTACTGCACACCACGGCACCGTTTATTGACTATGGCAACGGTGGTAGTAGCCGCGGTTGGGTGAGCACCCTCAACGGTATGCTTACTTTGGATTTTGATACGGCAATCCCAGGTCATGGTCCGCTAATGGATCGACGGGATGTGGTGAATTTTCGCAATCAGATGGAAACGATCAGACAGCGCATGACAGACTTGATTCGTGATGGGCTGGAGCCTGGAGGCGCACTGGATGCTATAAGGGATCCTACCTTGAGTTGGACTCAAGCAGAGAACGGGCTGTTCATGACTCGCAGCGTGACAGGGCTGTTCGTGGAGATAGCAACCGAGATTGAATAACGGCTATTCTCTGTTAAGAGGCTGTGACAGGATGTTGCAGCATCATGACAAAAGGGTCTCATAAAGGGGAATCTCATGGCAGGTGAAACCGATCTGGATAAGCTATTGGCGCTAATGCAGCCAAAGCTACTGGATGGTGAGTACGTGTTCTGTACTTTGAATGACGCCTCTCTGGCAGATGCAGTCGCGCTGCGTCCGCTTGCAACTTACCTGGAAGAAGAAGGGCTGAGCGTACTGTTGGAAAAATCCCAGGCAGAGCAGGCCGGACTTCAGTTTAATTCCACGTTTCGCGGCATCACCCTGTCGGTGCATTCCAGTCTTGATGCCGTTGGGTTTACTGCGGCTGTGTCCACGAAGCTGTCTGGCAACGGAATTCCATCCAATGTCATTGCCGCCCATTACCACGACCATGTTTTCGTACCAGCTGAACGCGCTGAATATGCCTTGCAGCTGTTAACTGAGTTTGAACAGTAGTGCTTACACCTGTTGGATAACCAATACCAGTTCACCAACCTTTACCCCAAACTTCCTCAGGCTCGATTCATTGATGAGCAACTCTGGTGAAATGAGGTACATGCGATCGTCGATACGCACATCGAGCGTGCCGTCGCCATAGGGTATTCTTAGAACATAATCCAGGAAGGCACTGTTGCCGGCGACGGTTACTTCTCCGCTGCCCACGACGTCACCCGCGGTGCCGGTGTAACTTTGACGGCTATTTGTCTGTAACTTCCAGACCCGGCGTTGTTCTTCTCCGTCGTCGAAAACGAAGTCCTCTTCAAGTGTGCCAATTCCATCGTTCCAATAGGCCACGATGTCTGCTGAAAAGCGGCGGATGACCCGGCCTCGCCAATTTTTCACCACACCATAGGCGACCAGGTTGCCATCGAAAAACTCCTCGAGTACCAGACCCGGCTCCAACTGGGCGTAGTCCTGTACTGTAATACTGGTGCAACCGGGAAACGCTACTACCAGCAGGGCCGCCATTAAACATCTGATTCTGTGCATATTTACTGCCTTCAACATCGTCTCTGCTGTATCTACGCCGGAACGATAGATGACAGTTCACCGGGTTCGGCTGCCGTAGCTGACAACGAATCTTCTGCGGTATAGTGTGAGACACGCCCTGACAATAAATAATGCAATAACAATGA
>JAKSCP010000313.1 GCA_022360535.1 Pseudomonadales bacterium
TAAACGGCAGGCTTTCCCCAATGATTTCGAGCGGCAGAATACCAGTGCTGAGTTGATCGCTGACTTCGAAGAAAAATCTGCGGATGAGTTGAAAGAACTTGCTGTCCAGACCAAAGTAGCCGGGCGCATTATTCGTATGCGGGGCCCATTCGTGGTGATACAGGATGGCTACGGACAAATGCAGCTCTATATGAACAACAAGCAGTTTGACGATGAGCTGGCTGCAGAGCTTAAAGGACTGGATCTTGGCGACATCATCGGCGCTGAAGGTGAAGTGTTCAAAACCCAAAAGGGTGAGTTAACGGTCAGGGTAGCCCGCTTCAGGTTGTTGACCAAGTCATTGCGTCCGTTACCTGACAAGCATAAAGGCTTGACAGATACCGAGATGCGTTATCGCCAGCGCTATGTTGACCTCATCGTCAACGAAGAGTCGCGTAAGGTCTTCGCACTGCGTTCAAAAATCCTGCGCTTTATTCGCGAATTCTTCGACGCGCGGGGATTCATGGAAGTTGAAACGCCCATGATGCAGATTATTCCTGGCGGGGCTACCGCGCGCCCATTTATCACTCATCACAACGCGTTGGATCAGGATATGTATCTTCGGGTTGCGCCTGAGTTGTTTCTAAAGCGGCTGACTGTGGGTGGGTTTGAGCGAGTCTATGAGCTGAATCGAAACTTTCGAAATGAAGGACTCTCCACTCGTCATAATCCAGAATTCACCATGTTGGAATTCTACTGGGCCTACGCTACCTATCATGAGCTATTGGATTTAACCGAAGATCTGTTTTGCAGCATTGCGGAGCAGGTGCTGGGAACCACCACGGTGAGCTATCAGGGGTCCACCTATGACTTCTCTCAACCTTTTCGTCGCCAGTCTATGCGAGAAGCCATTGTGGCTCAATGTGAAGCGGCAACTCTTGATTCTTTTGAGTCACTGGAGTCGGTTATTGCTTTAGCCGACAGCCTGGACATTCATTTCGATAAAGCCTGGCCGAAAGGCAAGATTATCATGGAAATTTTCGAACAACGCGTCGAGGAAACCCTGGATCAGCCTACCTTTGTTTACGAACATCCAACGGATGTTTCACCGCTGGCGCGCCGTAATGAGTCGAACCCGGAAGTGACCGACCGCTTCGAATTGTTCATTGCTGGCAGGGAACTGGCCAATGGATTCTCCGAGCTGAATGATCCGGAAGATCAAGCCGAGCGCTTTCATGCGCAGGTTCAGCAGAAAGAATCAGGTGACAAGGAAGCGATGCATTTCGACGAAGACTATGTCACCGCACTGGAGTATGGCTTGCCACCAACTGCTGGCGAGGGGATTGGTATTGATCGTTTGGTCATGTTGTTTACCGATGCCGCCTCCATCAAGGATGTGTTGCTATTCCCCCATATGCGCCCCCAGCATGACAATGGCTGAAGCTGGCTCCGAACAACGGGAGATCAAACTCGAAGCGGGTTGGCGTAACGAGTTAGCCCAGGAGTTTGCCAGTGACTATATGCAGGCGCTGCGCTCTTTCCTGTTGCAACAAAAGGCGGCTGGGAAGCGGGTTTTCCCAGCGGGCAACGAGATTTTCAATGCACTAAACACCACTGCATTCGATGCGGTCAAAGTCGTCATACTGGGCCAGGACCCCTACCATGGTCCGGGGCAGGCCCATGGCCTGTGTTTCTCCGTTAAACCCGGAATTGATCTGCCACCTTCCTTAATCAACATCTACAAGGAGTTAGCGGCCGATGTGGGCTTCAAGCCCCCCGGTCATGGTTGTCTCCAGCATTGGGCAGAGCAGGGCGTGCTGCTGTTGAATTCCGTGCTCACTGTTGAGGCAGGTCGCGCAGCCTCACATCAGGGAAACGGCTGGGCGCAGTTTACCGATAGCGTCGTCCACATATTGAATGAAAAACGGCAGGGTCTGGTTTACATACTGTGGGGGAGTTACGCCCAGAAAAAGGGGGCGATCATTGACCGCAATCGTAATCTTGTACTGCAATCGCCACACCCGTCACCGTTGTCAGCCAGTCGCGGTTTCTTTGGCAATCACCACTTTTCCAAGGCCAATGCCTATCTGCAGCAGCAGGGAACGGAACCTATCGACTGGCAACTCCCATCTCTGTCAGAACTCGAAAGCTAATCGTAAAATTAGCTGGAAAGGTAATTGGAAAGTTAATTAAAAGGACAAACAGTTAATGTCAGATCGTGACTGTCTAATCGTCGGTGCCAGCCATGCTGGTGTTTCATTGGCACTGGCCCTGCGAAAGGAAGGTTGGGAAGGGGGCATCAAGCTCATCGGTGCGGAGAATGAGCTACCCTATCACCGACCCCCATTGTCCAAGGAGCATTTGGCCGGCAAGAAAGAGCTGGATGCCATGCGTTTACGCCCTTTGAAAGTCTATGAAGACAACGCCATTGAACTCTTGTTAGGTACCACGGTTTACTCTATCGACAAAGAATCGAAGACCGTTAAACTGCAAACAGGTGAAACCCTAGGCTATGACAAATTAGCGCTGTGCACTGGTGCTTCGGTGCGGAAGTTGTCGCTCGGGCAGGGCCTAGATCGTGTGCACTATCTGCGTACCGCAGCCGATGTGGGAATGGTAAAGCCACAACTTGAGGGAGCTAAACATGTAGCGATTATCGGTGGCGGTTACATCGGATTGGAGGCTGCAGCGGTATTGAGAAGCTTCGGGCTCGAGGTCACGGTAGTAGAGATGGCGGAACGTGTTCTGTCTCGTGTTACCAGTGAAGTATTGTCCGATTTCATGACAGCGCTGCACATGATGCATGGGGTCTCAATAAAGACTTCCAGCCAGGTTGCTGCTATCCGGGAAGGGGACTCCGGCCAGCTTGTTATCAGCTGTAAGAGTGGTGAAGACTTGCTGGCAGATTTCGTCATGGTAGGAGTTGGTGTGAACCCGAATACTACTCTGGCTGAGACCGCTGGCTTGGCGGTTGGCGATGGAATCATTGTTGATGAGTACACACGCTGTAGTGATCCAGATATTTTTGCGGCGGGCGACTGCACACAACATCCCAATGCTTTTTACAAAAAGACGTTGCGTTTAGAGTCTGTTCAGAACGCGAATGATCAGGCTCGTGTGGCGGCAGCCAATATCTGTGGACAATCCATGGTCTACGATGCAGTGCCCTGGTTTTGGTCTGATCAGTATGATGTCAAGTTGCAGATGGCTGGCATTAACGAGGACTATGAGGAACTCATCGTGCGCGGCGATCCACAAAATGCTGAAGAGGGATTCGCTGTCTTTTATCTCAAGAATGGCAAGCTTGTTGCGGCCGATTGTGTCAAACGACCGAAAGAGTTTATGGTGAGTAAGCAGCTTATTGCGCAAGATCAGACGGTGGACAGCAGTTTGCTCAAAGATGAATCCAGCGATCCGGTGGGATGGCGATAGCTGATTATCAGCAAGTTAGTCGCCGCGATACACGCAACCGCTGGTACAGGTTTCCCTGATCTCCACCGCGCTTAACTGGGGTAGCGAAGGCTGAAGTCTTTGCCAAATCCACCGCGCTATATTTTCGCTGGTAGGATTGTCCAGACCTTCGATGTCATTGAGGTAGTAATGATCCAACTGGTTGCGGATTGGCTTGAAGGCTTTGCTGATATCCGCAAAGTCCATCACCCAACCTGTCTCAGCGCCCACTTCGCCAGATACGTAAATTCTTACGGCGAAAGAATGGCCGTGCAGGCGCGCACATTTATGCCCTTCGGGGACATTGGGTAGGCGATGAGCTGCTTCGAAGCTGAACTCTTTAAAGATTTCCATAGCGCTAACACTTGCGATTTTTCCACTACAGCCTTGACTGAGGGCGGCCAATGGTAGCGCTGGCCGCGTTTCAAGTACAGCCGCATTGGGCTTATAATGGCCTGATACCACCCCGAAAACAAAAATCAGCAAGCACGAACTTGCGCTTAGAGAGCCGGTCCGATGTCGCTGCAGACACGACTCAAACCAATTTTACGATTTTTCTCTGAAGGCAAACGCCTGCCAACCTATCTTGGCATTTTTGCCACTATGTTTGTGCTGTGGCTGCTCTCCTATGCCCCCCCTTTTGTCGGAGACTTTATCGAGCGCCTGGAGCTCGTGATCTATGATCAGCGGCTCGACATTATGCCGCGCGCGCAGAGAAATCCAGAGCACCGCATTGTCATAGTGGATTTGGACGAGCGTAGCTTGCAGGCGGAAGGCCAGTTTCCCTGGAATCGTATAAAAGTAGGCCGTCTTGTAGAAAGTCTTCGCGATCAGGGTGCAATCGTGGTGGGTTTTGACGTTACTTTTCCTGAACCGGATCGCAGCGTAAGAGATCTGTTAGAGCCAGTGGATCTCAGCAAACTGGATCCCAGCTTCAGCGAGACACTGTTGGAAATTGAACCCATGATCGATTCCGATCAGTATTTCGCCAACGTGATGCAGAGCGGGATCGATGTGGTTCTCGCCATCAACTTCAATATTCTGGAAGACGTTGGTTACAACGAATTGCCGCCTTCCATATTTGATGTCACCCCGGAGTTGGCAGAACGGCTTTCTTTACGGGATATGTCCGGTTTCACCGGCAATATTCCCATTCTACAAAACGCAGCCCTGGGTAATGGCAATATGAATCAGTTACCCGATGCGGATGGCGTGGTACGGCGAGTGCCTTTAGTGTTGCGCTACGGCAATCAGCTGTTCCCAACCTTGTCGCTGGAAATGATGCGGGTTTACAACTTTGCCGAAGGTTACGAATTGATCACTGAATTGTACGGTGATACAGAAGTGGTCACCGCGGTAAGTATCGGTCGGGGGCCAGGTGCCTTTGTTATACCCACAGATCGTTCGGCATCGGTGTTGGTTCCTTACATGGGACCAAGCTCGCGCCGTACCAATGACTATTTCGAATACATTTCCGCAACTGATGTGCTCAATAACCGGGTTGAAGAGGGGGTGTTTACCAACGCCCTGGTACTAATCGGAAGCAGTGCACCCGGGATTCAGGATATCAGACCAACGCCATTGGATGGGGTTTATCCGGGAGTAGAAGTACACGCTAATATGTTGCATGCGCTGCTGGAGAGTGTGCCGGTTGCCCAGGTGTCGGCAAACGAGGAGAGTACGGAGAGCCTGTTCGCTAATTTCCAGAACACGAATCAGATTCAGTTTCCTTATAAGCCGGACTGGGAAGAAGGCGCATTGTTCGTCATTATCCTGGCGCTGGGCCTGGCGATGTCCATCTCCTTCCCATTCATGAATGCCGCCATTATGGCAGGTACTGCCATCGTACTTATCATTGGTACCGCGTGGCTCAACTTCCAACTGTGGTCAGGTTTCAAAATGGATTTTGCCATGGTGCTGGTGTTGCTGGTCATTCTGTTGGTGACCGTCGTCAATCTCATCTATGGTTTCCTGGCAGAGAGTCAGACTCGCAAGACCATCAAGGGCATGTTCGACCAGTATGTGCCGCCAGCTCACATCGACTCGATGCTGGTGGACCCGGATAACTATACGTTTGAAGGAGAAAGCAAAGAACTTACGGTTTTGTTCTCAGACATCCGGAGTTTCACAACCATCTCCGAGGCGCTCAGTGCAGGTGAATTGAAGACTTTGCTGAATGACTTCTTTACTCCTATCACTGAGATTATTTTTAAACATAACGGAACCATCGACAAATATGTGGGTGATATGGTGATGGCGTTTTGGGGTGCCCCCCTTGACGATGAACAGCATCGGGGCAACGCGGTGAAGGCTGCACTGGAGATGCTGGAAAAAGTGGAAGAACTCAAGCCGGAGTTTGAATCCAGAGGCTATCCAGAAGTAAACATCGGCTGCGGCATCAATACCGGTTTTATGAATGTGGGTGACATGGGCTCTACCTATCGACGCTCCTACACCGTGCTGGGCGATGCCGTAAACCTGGGGTCGAGACTGGAAGGCTTAACCAAGTTTTATGGCATTCGCCTGTTAGTGGGTGAAGAAACCGCCAAGCAGCTTGATGGGTTCCTGCTACGACTCATCGACAAGGTGAAAGTAAAAGGCAAGCATAAAGCAGTGGAGTGTTATGAACCCATTTGCTATGAAGCATCAGCCGGAGAACAACTCAAAGCCAGGGTAGCCGAGTATCATCAAGCCCTGCAGTTCTATCACGATCAACAATGGGATGAGGCCGAATCCCGCCTGCAAACTCTGCTTGAAAATGAACCCGAGTGTCTGTTGTACAAGGTCTATCTTGAGCGCATTGAAACGCTGCGGGAAACCCCCTTGCCGGAAGACTGGGACGGAGCATTTACCCATACCAGCAAGTAGATCCTGGTCTTCTAAAGCCTTGTGAAACGCCAGCTTCGTTGTCTCTAAAGGCTCGAATTACTGATCCAGTCTCGCATTGACATAAAGACTTAAGTCGGTAAAATGCGCTGTCTCCTGTGACGGGTGGTTAGCTCAGCTGGGAGAGCATCGCCCTTACA
>JAKSCP010000393.1 GCA_022360535.1 Pseudomonadales bacterium
CCCTGCTCAAGGCCCGTGGCAACTTCCGGCCTTTTACTACCCGGCTCAATCTCTATCACCACCAAACCACCGATTAAGCCCCTGAGTAAACCATGGAGGACTCCGAACCCAGGGTCCAATTACCGCTGCCAGAGGCAGCGGGTGCCCAGGTCATCAAGCTGCCTGTTCCCGACAAACAGCAAAGCGGGAAGCAGCCTGGTGAACATAGAGAGCCGCTGGATAAATCCTCTGCGGCTAAAAGCTCCAGGCAGAAAAATCTTTGGTATGCCCTGTTCTTTCCTCAGTTAGTTGAACTGAGCGAGGTGCAGCAAGAGAAGATCCTGCAGGAATTGGCAGCCTTGGCGGAGAGTGTCAGTTCCACGGTGAGCTTCCACCCCCAGGCCCTGATCTGCGAAGTACGCAGCAGCCTGAAATACTTCGGCGGTATGGATGCTATTCACGACAAACTGGTGGCATTGATTATGCCTGCACTGGCACAGCAACAATTGCAGGAACAGTTCTTTTACGCTGCCAGTCCCACTGTAACCGGTAGCCTGTTACTGGCCCGTTCTGGCCACAATACGTTGGTCTACCGTAAAGACAATCTGCGTTCAGCACTCGGCCAATTACCCATCGAGGTGTTGCAACTTAACGAAGAACAAAATCGCCGCCTGTACAACATGGGTGTACGCAAAATAAGGGACATCTGGCGCCTACCCACCGATGGTTTACGCAAACGTTTCGGTAGTGACTTCGTTAATCTATTAAACAAAGCACTGGGTACAGCACCCGAACCCACACGTAACTATGTTGCACCACCTGCTTACAACAGTGCTTACGATCTTCCTTATGAATTAGAAGACCTGGATCGTCTGCTCCCGGTAGCCGATGAAATGTTGGCGCAGCTCTGTGATTTCCTTCAGCGCCGCGACCTCAGTACCAGTCATCTGGTGTTTGCTTTGTTGCATGAGAAGCGACCCAGCACCGAGATTGATATGGCGCTGAGGCAATCCAGTCGCTGTCGTGATCATTTACTGCTACTGCTGGAAACTCATTTCGCCAAGCTCAATGTGCCAGCTCCAATCATTGGAGTAAAACTCAGCATTAAAAAGTTCGATGCGTTCATAACTCGCAGTGAACAACTGCTAATAGAAGACAGAGCAGGTGGTCAGGGCAATGGGCCTTCGGCGCTGGATCAGTTTATGGAACAGCTGCATGCACGCCTGGGTTCCAGTTCGCTCAAGAGCATCAACACCGTGGCAGAACATTGCCCGGAATACGCTAGCGAAGAATTGGACTACCAGGAATCAAGACAGCAATCACAACAGCAGACCGGAACTGATGAGATTGCCTCCAACCCCAGACCAGTATGGTTACTGACCAAGCCCGAGCCGCTGCTACTCAGGCATGGCAAGCTCTATCACCGCCAGCCAATCAGATTGATCAGTGGGCCTGAACGCATTGAAACCCGCTGGTGGTATGGCACCAATATTTGCCGTGACTATTATGTAGCTCAGGAACAGAACGGCAGTCGCCTGTGGATCTTTCGGGAACGCAGCGGCGGGAGGAATTGGTATTTACACGGCTTTTTCGCCTGATAGCGGTGATATAAAACTGTCATCAACACTTGCTTTCATGTAAAAGGAAAATCAAAAAGAGCCCAATAAAAAGAAGAGGTGTGTGATATGAGCAATCCCGTAAACTGGTTCGAAATCTATGTGCAGGACCTGGAACGTGCCAAAGCATTCTATGAAACGGTTCTCGGTATAGAGCTGAGCCCATTACCCGGCGGACCCGACGGTCAGTTGAGTATGTCCGCCTTCCCCCAGAACTTTGAACATCACGGTGCCGGTGGCGCACTAGTGCATGCACCGGGTATGCCCAGCGGTGGCAATAGCATACTGGTGTATTTTGCTTGCGAAGATTGCGCAGTAGAGGCTGGCCGAGTTGATGACGCCGGTGGACAGCTCGAACGCGACAAAATGTCGATTGGCGAATACGGATTCGTCGCCCACGCCAAAGACCCCGATGGCAATCTGTTCGGGCTCCACTCTCAGCAATAGGACAAACACATGAAAACCATAATGCCCTGTCTGTGGTTCGATACGAATGCAGAGGAAGCTGTCAATTTCTACACCAGCATCTTCCCTGACTCTGAAATCACCCGGATCACCAGAAATCCTCCCGGCATGCCAAACCCGGAAGGCTCAGTGCTTACCATAAACTTCACTCTTAGAGGCGAAGAATTCCTGGCACTGAATGGCGGGCCCGCATTCCAATTCAACGAAGCCATTTCCATGTACGTAAACTGCAAAGACCAGGCAGAAATAGATCACTATTGGGAGAAGTTGCTCGACGGTGGTAGTGAAATGGCCTGTGGTTGGCTAAAGGATAAGTACGGCGTCGCCTGGCAAATCGTACCTGACCAGTTTATGAAATGGATCGACGCCAATGATATGGAAACTGCTCAACGAGTGCTGACCGTAATGCAAACCATGGTCAAGTTTGATATGGCTAAGTTAGAAGCTGCTTACAATGGGGCTCAGTAATAAAGATGTTATGCGTCCCTCTGGCATAGTACATAAGTTGGAAGCTCTGTGATTGAAGCAATAGCAGCACTAGTTACTACTACATTTTTGTTGCTAGGTTCTCCGGGCCCTGCTCCACTCGCTTTAGCAGCCACAGGAGCAAGTTACGGAGTTCGGAGAGGCACACCATTTCTAGCTGGAATTCTTGCAGGACTGGCTGTCGCTATTGTCGGCGCAATAGCGGGGCTAGCTGCTGTTTTTGCGAACTTTCCAGAAGTTCGTTATACAGTTCAGGTATTGGGTGGGCTGTATATCTGTTATATCGCCTACAAGATTGCTAGCGGGCCGGTATTGGCGAACGAAAGGGAATCTGAAGCAACAGCGCCTGGCTTTGCAGATGGATTCATCCTAAATCTGCTGAACCCAAAAGCCTATGCGGCATTCCTGGCAATCTTTTCCCAGTTTTTATTGCCATTCTCAGAGATCTTTACCAGTTTTTTAGCTACCGGCGTCGTGTGCTTTTCGGTGGCTGTAGTCGTCGATGTTATCTGGCTGTGTTTCGGTAGAATGATCGGACCGCTTTTCCAAAAACCTCGTGAGGCGCGGCTACTTAGAGTAACTTTTGCGGTTCTTATGGTTGTTGCAGTGCTTATAGCTTTTGGAGTTTGACTAAGTGCATAAGA
>JAKSCP010000163.1 GCA_022360535.1 Pseudomonadales bacterium
ACTGCTATGGGCATCCGCGGTGCTTTCATGGCCGGGTTTGCCAATCGATTCGGTCCCCGCGGCATGGAAATGTATGCGGAGTGGACCGATCGAATTGCTGCTGGGGCATTGCCTCCGACTCCGCCACGCCCAAGCGGTATAGAGCGCAATGTGGTGATCACCCAATGGGATTGGGGTAATGAGTCTTCTTATATTCATGATGAAATCACCACTGATAAGCGCAACGCTTCCCTGAATGCCGGTGGCAAGGTCTATGGAGTGGATGGTGGGCACGGTGCACTGTTAGAACTCGATCCCGATACTCACGAATGGGAAGAGATTGTCATCGCAGTGAAAGACAATCCTGACAACCCGGCGGTATCGCGTTTTGCTCAGCAGTTCCCTGTGCCTTCCGCTTACTATGGTGATGAAGCGCTGTGGCAACGCCCAGCCGATCCACACAATCCGATGTTCGATGAACTAGGGCGGGTGTGGATGACAACTAAAGTTCGCGGCAATGATTTACCCACTTGGTGCCAGCAAGGCTCTGACAATAAATATGTGCAGTATTACCCCACCAGAGGTAGCACGCGCCAGGCTTCCTATTACGATCCAGCGACTGAAGAATTTGGCCTGATTGATACCTGTTTCGGCACCCATCATCTGCAGTTTGGATGGGGCCAGGAGCGTATGCTCTATTTCAGTGGTGGGGGTGATGTAATCGGCTTCATTAATACCCAGGTATGGGATCGGACTCACGACGAACAACTTTCTCAGGGCTGGTGTCCGATGGTAGTGGATACCAATGGCGACGGGGTAATCACCAAACCCTGGAATCAACCAGTTGGTCCTCTGCGCGATCAAAACGAAGGCGGTGGCGGTGGCAGTCTGGTCGATGTGGATTTGAGTCTCGACACGCGAATGAGTCCGGGTAGCTACGGCATCATTGCAGACACTCGCGAAGAGGGCGTGGCCTGGGGTGTAGGTACCGAGTTTCCCGGCAGAATCTATCGTCTCGACATTGGCAGCAATCCACCGGAGACCTGCATCACGGAAGTGTATGAATTGCCGGTAATAGACGGCAAGCCTATGGGATTTGGCCCCCGGGGCATCGACATGGATCGTAATGGCATCGTCTGGACCGCGCTTTCTGGCAGCAGCCATATTGCCAGCTTTGATAGAAGCAAGTGTGATGTCCTAAATGGGCCCGAGGTTGTCAGTTCGCAACACTGTCAGCAGGGTTGGACCCTGTATGAAGTGCCCGGTCCCGACATGGAGGGTACTGACCGCAAAGCAGACTTCCACTATTACAACTGGGTGGATAATTTCAATACTCTAGGGCTTGGAGAAAACATTCCGATAGCAACTGGCTCCGGCTCTGATTCATTGATCGCGCTGGATCCAGTGACTGAAGAGTTTGTGCGAATGCGAGTTCCTTATCCCCTGGGATTTTACTCCCGTGGTCTGGATGGTCGAATTGATGATCCTGATGCAGGGTGGAAAGGGCGCGCGGTATGGGCGAACTACGGAACAAACTTCAATTGGCATACTGAGGGTGGCAAAGGCACTACCAGTAAGATGGTAAAATTTCAAATTAGACCTGACCCCTTAGCTAACTAGATACACTACATAAAAACCACAATGGAGAATGGTAATGAGTAATGTTCAAAAGGTAAGCATTGGAATCGGTGCAGTAATTATTTTGGTTCTATTGGGCTGGGTTTCTACAGCGCCTTATTTGAGCAATCAAGGCTTGGGTCGCACCCCTGGGCTGATCATCGGGGGTGAGTTAACTCCTGCGCCCGCTGACTTCCAAGTGCATAATGACTATCAAGGTCCTGTGAAGTTCAAACAGGAAGGCTTTCCTCCATTCGTTATTTATCTCTCCTGGGTTGCTACGGAAGACGGCATTATCACCGCCACCCGCCCCGATGGCGGCTACTGGGCCGCTCGCATCAGAGACGAAGGCAAGAATAAGGGCTGGTTGCGTCTCGGAGATGCCACCTACGCCATGGAAGCCACCGAAATAATGGGTGCCGAGCGTCTGGAAATGATGGCGCAATGGGCTGGGAAATCTGGCCGATCCCTGGACGAGCCGCTCTATCCAGGTTCTGAACCTCTCCGCGAATGGGAAGTTTTTTACTGGACACCACAGAGCTAAAACTTAAGCCCAGCGAACTGTGAATAGAAATGGCTGAACTGACCAACAGACAAAAAAGCCGCCGCCAGGCATTGCAGGCTTTAGCTGCGGCTGCAGCCGGTGTGAGCCTGAATAGCAGTTTAGTTGGTCAGGCTGTGGGGCAGGCTCCGACGCCCCCCATTCCAGTGCAGGCGATCAACCATATCACGCTGGCAGTGTCAGATCCCGCTGCGAGTGTTCAGTGGTATCAGGGATTGTTTGGGTTGCCGATAGCAGCACGCCAGAATGAAACCACGGTATTACGGGTCGGTGAAGGTCCTCAGTTCATTGCTATTGGTGGTAATCCCAGCGATACCCCACGAATCACACATTACTGCCTGGCAGTGGATGGGTTCGATCATGAACGCATCGTGCAGACATTGACCGAGCATGGCGTTGCCGCCACTGGTCAATCTGAAGCGCTGCAATCGAGGGTCCGTATGCGCGGTCCAGAGTTTGGTGGAGCGGAAGGCGGCACGCCTGAATTGTACTTCAGGGATATCAATGGCATTGAAGTGCAGATACAAGACTCTGCCTACTGCGGAGGTTCGGGGCTGCTGGGAGAAGTGTGCCTGGAAACGCCAGAACCTGCTCCAACTGATGGGCATATCAGGTTGCGGGAATTCAATCACCTCACTTTGTTTGTAGAGAGCCAGCTTGAATCTGTCGGC
This sequence comes from Pseudomonadales bacterium, assembly GCA_022360535.1. GTDB lineage: Bacteria > Pseudomonadota > Gammaproteobacteria > Pseudomonadales > Pseudohongiellaceae > UBA9145. The sequence continues at coordinate 2,830 of JAKSCP010000163.1, forward strand.
TTTTACCGAAGGCTGTTTGGACTCAATATCGACACCTATCAGGGTGGCATGCCCATTCTGCGAGTCGGTGCTCTGCGCGAGTTTCTTGCCTTGGCACAGGTACCACCACTCGCCGGCCGCATACATCATGCAAGCCTGAATGTGGACGACTTTGATGTGGATCGAATCTTTTCCATTCTCGAAGACTACGGTCTCACTATTCTCGGTGAATCTGGCAGCGCCAATGGGCCATTGCAGGCCTATGTCACCATGCGTATGCCTGATCGAGGTGGTGCTCCCGGTGGTACACCAGAAGTTTATTTCACCGATCCCGATGGCATTTTGTTGCAGTTGCAGGACCAGCGCTATTGCGGTGGTGCAGGATACTTCGGAGAAGAGTGCGGCACGGTGGAAAATCCTACGGGACGCAATGTATGAAGAAACTTTTTGCACTAAGCATATTCGTAGTGGCCGCGCTCGTTTCACCACCGGCGCAGCCACAGGATGTCGATGCCATATCCCCGCAGCGGGCGCTGCTTAACCAGTACTGCATCGCCTGCCACAATCAGGCCATGGTCAACAGTCCGCCCATTGAAGGAGAAAACCTCCTGTTTACGCAACTGCGTGGGCTGGGGCTCACCCTGGATACCGAAAATGTAGACGACGTGTCCGAGAATCCGGAGGTGTGGGAAAAGGTCGTGCGCAAGCTGCG
>JAKSCP010000162.1 GCA_022360535.1 Pseudomonadales bacterium
CGTTGTGCAGTGGCCCGATCACTGAATGTACCGCTGCACTCCAGTACCAAGTCCACTTCCTGTTCCGCCCACGGCAGTTGATTGAGCACCGGTTGCTGCGACACCACGATGTCGTCGCCATTGATTCTCAGCGCCTGATCGGCACATTCCACACTGCCAAGAAAGCGCCCATGGGTACTGTCGTAGCGAGTCAGATGCGCGAGCGTGCGAATATCTGCCAGATCATTCACCGCGACGAATCGCAGACCGGCATAGTTTGCAGCCGATACGCTCGTGGCTTCATTGCTCGCCTCGTAAAAGGCTCGCAAGATGCAACGGCCGATGCGGCCGTATCCATTGATTGCGATGCGGTATGCCATGATGAAATGAACTACCTGGAAATGTCTAAGTTAGAGTCACGCAGGTCTTAATCAAAGGACTTGGCGATAGTGACAATGTTGTCTGCAGTAAAACCGAAGTGCTCCATCAAAACACCGCCTGGCGCAGACGCACCGAAACGTTTCATGCCCAGTACCTTGCCATCCAGACCTACCAGTTTGTACCAGTAGTCTTCTGCGCCGCACTCGACAGCCAGGCGCTTGCGAACCGCAGGTGGCAGCACACTGTCGCGGTAGCTCTGATCTTGTGCGTCAAACACATCAACGCTCGGCATGGATACCACTCGCGTGCTGATCCCCTGTTCGTTTAGCGCGGAGCCAGCCTCGAGGCAGATGCTCACCTCCGAACCTGTCGCGATCAGCAACAGTTCGGGTTCCCCTGCACAGTCCTGCAGGATGTAACCGCCCTTTGCGATTGCGTTCACTTGCTCACCAGTTCGGTCGAGATGGGGTAAATTCTGACGAGAAAACACCAGCGAGCTTGGTCCCACATTGCGCTCGATGGCCGCTTTCCAGGCCACCGCAGCTTCCACATTGTCGGCAGGACGCCATACCGACATATTGGGTGTGACCCGCAGAGTCGTAAGCTGTTCCACCGGCTGGTGAGTGGGTCCATCTTCCCCCTGGCCGATTGAATCATGGGTATAAACAAAAATACTGTGCTGCTTCATCAGTGCAGCCATGCGCACGGCATTCCGCGCATACTCCATAAAAATAAGGAAGGTTGCGGTGTAAGGAATAAAACCACCGTGCAGGGCAATGCCTGAAGCAATGGCGGACATACCGAATTCCCGCACACCGTAGAAGATGTAATTACCATCATCTCGCTGCGTGATGGGAGAGCTGCCCGACCAGGTCGTCAAATTGGAACCAGTAAGGTCTGCACTTCCCCCGATCAGTTCCGGCAGTAAGGCCGCATAGGCTTCGATACAATTTTGTGAGGCCTTGCGACTGGGAATATTGTCATCGCTGGCCTGGCATTGCTGAATAAACTCGTCTGCCTTCTCGGCGAAGTAACCAGGGATTTGTCCCTTAATACGGCGCACGAACTCCATGGCCAACTCAGGATGCTCTTCTTCATAAACCACGAGTTTTTCTTTCCACTCGGTTTCCGCATGAAAACCTTTTTCTGTGCCATTCCAGGCTTGCATAACGTCTTCTGGAACCACGAATGGCGCATGAGGCCAATTGAGTTCTTCGCGAACCGCAGCCACTTCATCCTCGCCCAGTGGTGCACCGTGAGTAGCTGCCGTGCCGCCTTTGTTGGGAGAACCAAAACCGATCACGGTTTTGCAGCTAATCAGTGTGGGTTTGCTACTCTCACTTTGCGCCGCTTCGATCGCCTTGGCAATCGCTTCCGGGTCATGGCCATCGGCACTTAGTACCTGCCAACCATAAGACTCAAAGCGCTTGGCAGTATCGTCAGAAAACCATTCCTCCACTTCACCATCGATAGAAATCCCGTTGTCATCATAAAAGACGATGAGCTTGCCCAGTTGCAGCGTACCGGCAAGGGAACACACTTCATGGGAGATGCCTTCCATGAGACAGCCGTCGCCGGCAAACACGTAGGTGTAGTGATCTACGATCTCATGACCATCACGGTTGAACTGCGCCCCCAGGGTTTTTTCCGCGATAGCCATTCCAACGCCATTCGCGAGGCCCTGCCCTAGAGGACCGGTGGTTGTTTCCACCCCAGGGGTATCACCGTATTCTGGATGACCGGGGGTTGCTGAATGCAATTGCCGGAAGTTCTCCAACTCCGACATGGGCAGGTCATAACCGCTAAGATGCAGGAGCGAGTAAATCAACATAGAGCCGTGACCGTTGGACAGCACGAAACGATCCCGGTTGAACCAGCTTGGGTTACCCGGATTATGGCTAAGATAATCACGCCACAACACTTCGGCGATGTCAGCCATGCCCATGGGCGCACCCGGGTGTCCGCACTTGGCTTTTTGTACGGCATCCATGCTGAGGGCACGAATTGCATTGGCGCAGTCTCTACGAGATACGGCGTCGGTCATTCAGATACTCCTGTGAAACCCTATGATTTTCTAATTCTAGCGGGCCTGTGTGTCCGGCAGCGGTCGGGTCAGTAAAAGCGGGTTTGGCGCTGACCCGAATTTTGAAGGCGGCTATTTTCCCGCACAGACGACATTAATTCCACACTCACGCCGCATTGGATTCCATCTATTCCCCTAAACAGCTGCGTATTTGGCGGATTCAATCTATATCAAAATATTTTGATATAGATTGAAATAGGGCTCGAGAGCTGGTACTGTTGCGCCCCACTTAAGTATTCGATCCAACCCGAGCTCAACATGCCCTCAGCGGCCCTCAAAGACACTCCTGTGCCTGCTGGCACCCCTCTGGAGCAACTCACTGCCCTGCACAAGGCCCTGGCCGAGGGCCTGCGGCTGCAGATCCTGCGGCTGCTGAAAAGCGAGAGTTTTGGGGTGCTGGAATTGTGCCGAATTCTCGATATTCGCCAGTCCGCCCTGAGCCATCATTTGAAAATCCTCGCCACGGCCGAATTGGTCTCAACCCGCAGAGAAGGCAATTCAATCTTCTACCGTCGGGCTTTCCTTACCGATGACGATCCCTATCGCGATATCAAGTCGGCGGTTTTTGACCAGCTCGACGAAACCGAGCTGCCCAATGGGCAAGTTAAAAAAATCAAACAGATTCAATTGGAGCGTTCCCAGCTCTCGCTAAATTTCTTTAACAAGAACGCGGCAAAGTTTCGGGAGAAACAGGGATTGATCGTCGAACATGCTGACTACCACGGCACACTGTTAAAAGTGATTGAAGGGCTTGGCCTCGAAGCAAGCGCCTCTGTGCTGGAAGTTGGTCCGGGCGAAGGACAACTACTCACAAAACTCACCGGACATTTCGACCAACTGACCGCACTGGACAATTCCAGAGACATGCTGGAAAGGTCGCGGGAAGCGATTGCTGCTATCGGCGGTGATTCAGTTTCATTTGTGCTTGGAGATACGGCTGTCGCCCGCAAGAAAAAACAGCAGCACGACCTGATCATCTTTGACATGGTGCTGCACCATATCTCATCCCCTGCCAAGACCTTTAAAGATTCAGCGGCTCTGCTCAGCAACGGCGGTTACCTGCTATTAATCGAATTGTCTTCTCATAACCAGGACTGGGTAAGAGAGACCTGCGGCGATCTCTGGTTGGGATTCGACGAAACAGATTTAAATCATTGGGCAAGCAAAGCAGGTCTTGCTATAGACCAAAGCTCCTTCCTGGGGCTACGTAACGGTTTCCAAATTCAAATTCGTGTCTTTCAAAACGTTGAGCGTAAAAGTGAGCGCAAAAAAGAGACACCTGGTGCTTAATCACATTTAATACATTTGTTTATTACAAGGAACACTTAATGGCTGAACCACATTTATTTACTTCTGAATCCGTATCAGAAGGCCACCCTGACAAAATGGCAGATCAAATCTCTGATGCCATACTCGATGCATTGTTGGAACAGGATCGTGCATCGCGAGTCGCTTGTGAAACCATGATCAAGACCGGCATGGTAATAGTTGCCGGCGAAATCACCACGGAAGCTTACGTCGATGTGGAAAACATCGTGCGTAACGTAGTAAACGAGATTGGCTACAACCACTCCGAAAGTGGCTTCGATTCCAACACCTGTGCGGTGTTGAATGCCATTGGCAGTCAATCTCCAGACATCGCCATGGGAGTGGACGAATCTGAAGGTCACGAACAGGGTGCCGGCGACCAGGGATTGATGTTTGGTTATGCCACCAACGAAACTGGTGTGTTGATGCCCGCACCGATTTTTTACTCACACCTGTTGGTACAACGCCAGTCAGAAGTACGCAAGAACGGCACATTGAAATGGCTTGAGCCTGATGCCAAGAGCCAGATTACTTTCCGCTATGAAGATGGCAAGCCAGTAGGTATCGACGCCGTTGTCCTCTCTACCCAGCATCGCGAAGAGATTGGCCTGGCAGAACTGCAGGAAGCAGTTATGGAAGAGATCATCAAGCCAGTCCTGCCACCGGAATGGATCGATGGCAACACCAAGTATTTTATTAATCCCACTGGCCGTTTTGTCATCGGCGGTCCACACGGCGACTGCGGACTAACGGGTCGCAAGATCATCGTCGACACCTACGGGGGTATGGCGCGGCACGGTGGTGGTGCCTTCTCTGGTAAGGACCCTTCCAAGGTTGACCGCTCTGCAGCCTATCTCGCGCGCTATGTCGCCAAGAACATCGTCGCAGCGGGAATCGCAGATCGCTGTGAACTGCAACTGTCCTACGCCATCGGCGTGGCTGAACCAACCTCCGTTAGCGTGGATACCTTTGGTACCGCCAAGATCGATAACAGCCGTATCGTTGAGCTGATCCGTGAGCACTTCGAGCTACGACCCAAAGGCCTCATCGACATGCTGGATTTACTACGTCCCATATATCGCCAAACTGCTGCCTACGGGCACTTCGGTCGTGAAGAGGCGGACTTCACCTGGGAACGAACAGACAAGGCTGAAGCATTAAAAGCTGACGCCGGCATTTAAACGAACACATTGAACTTATTGATAGGAGCAAACCATGAGTAGTGTTACTGCAGAAGACAACGTCACTAGCCTGCACGATTACAAGGTTGCTGACATTTCCCTGGCCGACTTCGGTCGTCGTGAAATCACCCTGGCGGAATCTGAAATGCCCGCCTTGATGGCGCTGCGCAAAAAATACGCGGCAGAAAAGCCCCTGGCCAATGCCAAGATTCTTGGCTGCATACACATGACGGTGCAAACCGCCGTGTTGATCGAAACACTGGTGGCCCTGGGCGCTGAAGTGCGCTGGTCGTCATGCAATATCTTTTCTACCCAGGACCATGCCGCCGCGTGTATCGCCGCTGAGGGCATCGCTGTCTATGCCTGGAAAGGTCAGACGGAAGAGGAAGGCGAATGGTGTATTGAACAGACCATTCTGAAAAACGGTAAGCCCTGGGATGCCAATATGATTCTGGATGACGGCGGTGACCTGACAGCAATGGTGCATGAGAAATACCCACAGTTGCTGGACAACATTCACGGCATCACCGAAGAGACCACCACCGGTGTGCATCGCCTGCTGGAGATGATGGAAGAAGGGTCCTTACAAGTACCTGCCATCAACGTCAATGATTCAGTGACCAAGTCAAAGAATGACAACAAGTACGGCTGTCGCCACAGCCTTAATGATGGCATCAAGCGCGGCACTGATATGTTGCTATCCGGCAAACATGCCCTGGTAATCGGATACGGTGACGTGGGCAAGGGCTCTGCACAGAGTCTGCGCCAGGAAGGCATGATCGTACGTATCGCTGAGATCGATCCTATCTGTGCCATGCAAGCGTGTATGGACGGTTTCGAAGTTGTGTCTCCCTACCGTGATGGAAAGAACACCGGCGAAGCGGCTGCTATCGATACTGCACTACTGGAGAAGCTGGACTTGATCGTCACGGCTACCGGCAATGTGAATGTTTGCGACCAGCACATGTTGGCCGCCGTGAAGTCCGGCGCCATCATCTGCAACATCGGACACTTCGACAATGAAATCGATACTGCCTACATGCGCGAGAACTGGAGCTGGGAAGAAGTAAAACCTCAGGTTCACAAAATTTATCGCAACGGAACCGAACAGGCCGATGATTATTTGATCCTGCTTTCCGAGGGGAGATTGATCAATCTCGGTAACGCCACTGGTCACCCTTCGCGCATCATGGATGGGTCTTTTGCCAACCAGGTGTTGGCGCAGATGTATCTTTATGAGCGCAAATTTGCGGACCTGTCGGAAGACTTCAAAAAATCCAGTATCACCGTTGAAGTGCTGCCCAAGCATCTGGATGAAGAAGTGGCCTCCTTGATGGTCGAAGGCTTCGGTGGTGTACTCACCGAGCTCACGCCTGTTCAAGCCGACTACATCAACGTACCTGTGGAAGGTCCCTACAAGACCGACAGTTACAAATACTAAGGCACTCTGGTAGTCACCATGGCCCCATCTCATTCACCATTCAGTATTGAGTTCTACCCGCCGCGCACGGCGGCGGGAGAAACCAAGCTGGATGCTGTACATGCAGAGTTGGCTCAGTTGCATCCGGATTTCTTTTCGGTGACTTATGGGGCTGGCGGATCGACCAAGAGTGGCACCCAACAACTGGTACTCAAGTATCAGGCCCAGGGTTCTCAAGTAGCACCCCATCTTTCGTTTGGTGGCACCGATGAGGACGAAGTGTTGGAATTGCTGCGACTCTATCGTGACGCCGGGATAAACCGGTTGGTAGCCTTACGGGGTGACATTCCATCCGGCGGCGGTGCACCTGCCCACTATCGGTATGCCAGTGAGTTGGTGGAGTATATTCGCCAGGAGACTGGCGACTACTTTCATATTGAGGTGGCCTGTTATCCAGAAGTGCACCCCGAGGCTAAAAGCTTTGCAGCCGATGTGAGTTACTTTAAGCAGAAGGTGGATGCTGGAGCCAACTCGGCAATTACCCAATACTTCTACAATGCTGATGCGTACTTTCGCTTCCTCGACTATTGTGGCAAGCAAGGCATCACCATTCCCATTGTTCCCGGTATCATGCCCATCACCAATTATGAAAATCTCGCACGCTTCAGCAGCAAATGTGGTGCAGAGATTCCCTTGTGGTTACGTCGTCGACTTGAAGAGTTCGATGATGATCTATCTGGTTTACGCGCTTTCGGTCTTGATGTGGTGACGGAGCTTTGTGAGAAGCTGCTAGCTGGGGGTGCGCCAGGTTTGCATTTCTATTCCATGAATCTGTCTGGTAGTGTCACCAAGCTTTGGAAGAATCTTTCGCTCTCTGATCGATAACCCAATAAGAGTTTCACCGTAGCATGCGAGTCACTCGACTACACTCCCCTGATAAGCTCTCAGCTAACTCCACTGTCAATCTATCAGCCGATGCTTCTCATTACCTGATTAATGTACTGAGACTGCGTGTTGGTGACCCAGTAAATCTTTTCAATGCTGAGGACGGCGAGTTCCAAGCCTCGTTACTTACGACGAAAAAAAACGCTGTCAGCGTTGCAGTACAAGATCAAATCACGGTCTACACCCGCCCTCGCTTAATGATCCATTTGTTCCTCGGAATCTCGCGAGGCGATCGTATGGATTTCGCCATTCAAAAATCTGTGGAGCTAGGTGTGATGACTATTACACCTATGTATTCCGAGTTCGGAGAAGTTAAATTCAAACAAGCAGAACGGCTTGCACGCAAACTCCAACACTGGCAAAAAATTGCGGTCAATGCCGCTGAGCAAAGCGGCCGTCTGGATGTACCGACCGTTAAAGAACCCATAGAGTTTCAAGAATCACTGCAATCTGGCGATAACCGCACGCGCCTGCTGTTCGATGCCAGTGGTGATGTCAGCGTAGGTGATATCGAGGTTGGAGAAAACCTTGCGCTACTCACAGGCCCTGAAGGCGGATTCTCCGCCCAGGAGCTATCGCTTGCTGCGGACAAGGGCGTCAACATTGTGCGATTAGGGCCCAGAATCCTGCGCACAGAAACGGCGCCGATTGCTGCTTTGGCCGTCTTGCAGGATCGGTTTGGGGACTTCTAAGCAGGAAGCACTCTATAAGCGGATGCTCAGGCTGCCCACACCAATTTTGGTGCCAAAGAATCCCATGCGGTACTGACTGAGTTGCAACGGGTATTTACCCGGATCAATACTGCAACTGATTCCTCGATTGGCATCGCTGGACTCAGCGGCCAAGTCGATGACTTTTGGCTTTGATAAGAGCTTGCGTTTGGCATTGCTCA
>JAKSCP010000290.1 GCA_022360535.1 Pseudomonadales bacterium
CGCAACATCAAGATGGCGTTGCGTAGGCTTAGAAAATTCGCCCGCACAGGTGCGGAAGAAGAGTTGGATATGGACGATACTATTTCGTCCACGGCACGAAATGCTGGATTGCTGGACATCAAGATGGTGCCGGAACGACACAATGCCGTGAAAGTATTGTTGTTCTTCGACGTCGGTGGCTCCATGGATCCCCATGTCAAACTTTGTGAAGAACTGTTGTCAGCTGCGCGTACAGAATTCAAACACCTGAAGTATTTTTACTTCCATAATTTCCTCTACGAATCGGTATGGACGAAGAGTCGCAGGAGGCACGCTGAAACCACTCCCACCTATGACATCCTGCATAAGTACAGCAAAGACTACAAAGTTATCTTCGTCGGCGATGCAACCATGGCGCCTTACGAAATCACTCACGTGGGTGGCAGTATCGAGCACTACAACGAAGAAGCTGGTGCTGTTTGGATGAAGCGCCTTTCAGACACCTTTGAACATCTGGTTTGGATTAACCCTACGCCTAAAGATTATTGGGAACACAGCTATTCCATCGAGATTGTGAAAGAACTGATGGAGAACCGCATGTTTCCACTTACGGTCAAGGGGCTCGAAGAAGCAATGGCATTGCTGACCAAGTAGCTGTTGCCACTTCCGTCACCAAAATTCTATGGAAAAACTAGCAGACGACCTACGACCTGAACAGCATGGGTCACTCCGCGAAGTGTTCTCGTACATCGCTGCGGAGCATGGCGCCCGCGATGGCTATAGCTGTTTAGGCAAGACCATGAGTTACGGTGAGGTCGATGAGCTTGCCAGCCGATTCGCCAGCTATCTGATCAATGAGACTGATCTCAGCCCTGGCGACCATATTGCAATTCAATTGCCCAACCTTCTGCAGTTTCCAGTTGCAATGTTGGGGGCGATCAAAGCCGGTTTAGTTATCGTGAATACCAATCCGTTGTACACAGCGACGGAGATGGAGCATCAGTTTGTGGACTCCGAGGTGAAAGGTATCGTAATCCTCAATAGCTTTTGCCATAAACTTGAAGAAGTCATTGCCAAGACGCAAATAGAGACAGTGATAGTGACCAGTCTGGGGGATTTGCAGTCACCACTTAAAGGCCAGCTATTAAATTTTGTCGCGCGATACGTCCGTAGGATGGTCCCAAGTTATTCCTTGCCCTCGGCAGTGGAATTTTCCACTTGCGTTGCCTATGCAACGCCTTTGGATGAAGGGACAATAAATTATGGTGGCGGCGATGACGTGGCAGTGATCCTGTACACGGGCGGTACCACTGGCTTCGCGAAGGGCGCCATGTTGAGTCATAACAACTTGATCGCCAATATGATGCAGCTTCGCTCACGCTGTCTGCTCGTTATTGAGGACAAGATAGAGACTCTGGCTGCTCCTTTGCCGTTGTATCACAGTTATGCATTTCTCCTGCATGGATTGGCAATGCCATTTGCGGGGAACCACAATATATTGATTCCGAATCCCAGAGATATTGATAGTGTTATCAAGACCTTCAAAGACTATCCCATTAGTGGCCTGGTAGGCATCAACACGCTTTATCTCGCCATGTTGAAACACCAGGATTTCCAGAGCATCAACTTCTCCCGGATTCGTTTTTGTGGTGCGGGAGGTATGCCAATGTCGACATCTGTCGCACAAGAGTGGCTGAATGTGACGGGTTGCGAAATCTATGAAGGTTACGGACTTACCGAGTGCTCGCCAGTAGTATCCGTCAATCTGCCCGGCGAGGTCAGAATCGGCACTGTGGGCAGGTTGGTCCCGGAAACCGAAATCCGGGTAGTAAATGAAGGCGGTGAAGACGTCGAGCCTGGGGAGAGGGGAGAGGCCTGGGTTCGCGGCCCTCAAGTCATGCTCGGCTATTGGCAACAGGAAGAAGCAACCCGTGAGGCGATAACGCCAGACGGCTGGTTCAAAACTGGTGACTATGTCGAAATGACCGATGATGGCTTCATTACGGTAGTGGATCGCAAGAAAGACATGATACTGGTGTCTGGCTTTAACGTATTTCCTAATGAAGTCGAAGACTGGGTGAATCAACATCCAGAGATACTGGAAAGTGCCGTTATAGGGGTGCCTGATGAACGGATGGGGGAGAAGATCAAGCTGTTCGTTGTGTGTTCAGAAAATGCGCCTGATGAGGAGGCGATCATCGCCCATTGCAAGTCTGGCCTGACCCCCTACAAAATACCTCGCGAAATCGAATACGCGACAGACTTACCAAAATCCAACGTTGGCAAAATTATCCGGCGCGAGTTACGCCCCTGATTTGCTGGTATGCCACTGGCATATCCATGATAAATAAACCCCACTGCTTTGACTTCTGAGGCAATAACAAAACTAACTGCGGCACTGGCCGATTGCCAGATTGCCGACGTCCATCGCCTGCAAGGTCGCATTCGCAAGCTTGCACGGTCTGCTAATGCCCAAAACTTGCAACAACAGCTGAGCGAACTGGAACAAGCAATTAGTCTTTCGGTTAAAGCATGTGACCAACGCAAACAAGCCATTCCAACTTCTTTTGACTACCCGGAACAACTTCCTTTCTCTGAGAAGGCGTCGGAAATTGTCGAGTTAGTTAAGCAGCATCAGGTGCTGATTGTTGCGGGGGACACCGGTTCAGGAAAGACCACGCAGTTGCCCAAGATCTGTCTGCAGGCGGGTCTGGGAAGAAGGGGTCTTATCGGTCACACCCAGCCGAGACGACTTGCTGCAGTGTCTGTTGCCAATCGAATCTCTGAAGAGTTAGCTGTGACCGTCGGCGAGGGCGTGGGTTATCAGATTCGCTTCAATGAACGGATATCGGCTGATTCTTTTTTGAAGATTATGACTGACGGCATCTTGCTTACCGAAATTCAGCAAGACCGGTTTCTTAATAAGTACGAGGTCATAATCATCGATGAGGCTCACGAACGGTCGCTCAATATCGATTTCTTGCTGGGCTACTTGCGCTGGCTACTGGGTAAGCGCTCTGATCTCAAAGTCATCATCACGTCGGCAACGATTGATGTAGAGAAATTCTCCGGACACTTTGACGAGGCACCCATCGTGTTGGTTTCCGGTAGAACCTATCCAGTGGAAGTACGCTACGCGCCGTTAACTACTGACCGTGAGGGTTTGGATTCCACTGATTTGCAGACTCAAGGTGTCATTGCTGCAATCAAGGAAATAGAAGCTCATGACAAAGCCCGGCAAAAACTTTCCGGGGACGTTCTGGTTTTTCTGCCGACCGAGCGAGATATCCATGAGCTCGCCAAACGGCTCATGCCGAGAGGATGCGGTGCCGTATTCAGCTTCGAGGTCGAAGGCGGGCGTGAAGCCGGGCGCCGTTTTATCGAAACTCTGCAGCTTTTCTCACACTTGGCCAACGTTGGTGACGCCAAGTCCCTGGTGATTCATCCCGCGAGCAC
>JAKSCP010000150.1 GCA_022360535.1 Pseudomonadales bacterium
AATCTGGTGATTAGTGAAGTCGTTCGCGCCGATCTGGTGAGAGAGGTCAGGGCGCCGGGCAAACTGGTACCAGCAGAACTGCGCTGGGTAGCTGCTACCTCCAACGCTCGGGTGGAACACATCATTCTCGATCCGGGCGATGCGGTCACTCAAGACTCTGTGGTAATGACTTTGAGCAATCCGGATTTAGCTGAGGCACTGGATTCGGCACGCCTGGAACTGAACGTGCTGGAAGCTGAGTACAAGGCGCTGGAACAAAGACTGCAGAACAACCGACTGAATCAGGAGTCGATCATCGCGGATGTGCAGTCTCAGTATGAACTTGCCGACTTTCGGCTCAACGCCAATCAGGAACTGTCGAAAGATCGGGCCGTCTCCGAGATATCCCTCGAGGAATCGGTGCTGCAGGAAAAGGCACTGCAGATCAAATACGACATTGAACAGCGCAAACTGACAAGTCTGATCAGTTTGCACGAGGCTGAATTGGCCGCCAAGCGAGCACGGGTTGATCAATCGGCGCGAGCCCTGCAGCTACAACAAAAGCTCTTCGATGAACTGCAGGTTCGAGCCGAATTTCCGGGTCATCTGCAGGACATCCCGGTGGAACAGGGTCAGCAGCTTGTCAAAGGTACGATCCTGGCCCGTGTAGCAGACAATGAAAACCTGAAAACTGAACTACGAGTCCAGGAAAGCCAGGTCAAGGATATACAACCAGGACAATCCGTGGTGATTTCCGCCGGTGGCAATAACACGCGAGGCACAGTACGCCGGGTCGAGCCGGAAGTGCAGGAAGGTGTGGTTATCGTCGAAGTGTTTTTTGACGACGAGCCACTGGCCGGTGGCCGCTTTGATCTACGTGTGGATGGGGTGATCCAACTGGAGCGCCTCGACAAGGTACTCAAAATAAAGCGCCCTGTTTTTAGTCAGGAGAATGCGGCGTTGAACCTGTTTGTGCTTGACCCGGGCGGTGATACAGCCAGCCGCCGCCTGGTTCGCATCGGTAAAACCTCCACTAACGAGATCGAAATCATCGATGGGCTGGCCGAAGGCGAGCAAGTCATCGTGTCCGACACCTCACAGTTTAATCAATTAGAGCAGTTCACTCTGCGTTAGGATTTGGGGAGAGCATAATGCAGACCTTGATTGAAGATTTTCAATTTGCCCTACGCAACTTCAGAAAAAATCTGGGCGTCACTTTATTGATAGTAGCAACCCTTGGTCTTGGCATCGGCGCGACCAGTGCCATATTCAGCATGGTCTATCATGTGCTACTTGGCCCTCTGCCGTTCTCTGATGGAGAACAATTGGTAAAGATCCATACTAATCGTCCCAATATCGATCAGTATGATGTCGCCACTTCCGTGCAGACTTTATTCGACTACGAAGCGCAGTCGGAATCGTTCTCAGACATCGTGGAATATCACCAGATGAGTTTCACTCTGTTGGGCCAGGGCGATCCGGCATTCGTACAGACTGGCGTTGTGAGCTGGGATTACTTCAATGTCCTGGGTATTCAGCCTGTGCTGGGACGTAGTTTTCTGGCTGGGGAAGACGAGCCCGGCGCCGAGCCACTGATTATGCTGTCCAATCGTTTTTGGTACGAGAAATTTGGTGGCGATCCCAATGTGATCGGTATGAGCCTGGAAATGAACAACTACGCTCATACAGTGATTGGCGTACTGCCCCCCATGCCAGCCTACCCCATGGACAATGATATCTGGATCGCTGCATCGACCTGCCCTGGCCGCGGCAGCGATTTCATAATCAATACCCGTTCTCAGCCTTTTGTGCAGGCATACGGTCGCATGCACCCTCATGTGTCCCTGGCCCAGGCGAACACCGACATCGGCAGCGTTGCCCAGCGATTGGCTTCTCAGTATCCCGATGACTATCCGGTGGAGCAGGGCTTTACTGCCAACGTGTCGCCCCTGCGCACAGAAATGGCGGGGGATTCAGGACAGACCTTTTATTTGCTACTTGGGCTCACCGGGCTGGTGCTACTGATTGCCTGCGCGAATGTGGCCAATCTCAACCTGGCCCGCATGGCAATTCGTGAGCAGGAATTCGCCATACGGGAATCCCTTGGGGCCAACCCCCGCCGGGTTGCGCGTCAAGTTTTGACCGAAAGCATCATGCTGGCATTTGCTGGCGCTTTTTTAGGTATCGTGATCGCCTTTCTCGGCATCGATGTGCTTTCAGATTTTGCCCGGCGCTACACTTCTCTGGCCAGCGAAGTACGAGTGGACTGGCCCATTCTTGTTTTTAGTGTAGTCGTTGCACTCATTACCGGACTCATCAGCGGGTCCGCCTCGGCTTTCCAAAAACGCAATCTCAACAAGTCACTCAAAGAAGGCAGTGGCAACGTGACGGTCAGCAGTTCCAGCAAAAAAATGCGCCAGTCATTGCTGGTGGTTCAGTTCGCCTTGGCATTCATCATTCTGACCAGTGCTGCGCTGGTCAGCCTGAGCCTGTATCGGCTTAGTACTGAGGATCCAGGTTTTAGAACCGAGAGCTTACTCAGTGCGGACATGACGCTGAATTTCACAACGTTCGCCGACGTATCCCGACGCAGGCAATTCCTGCGGTTCCTGGAAACAGAACTCCCCGCTCATCCCGAGATCAATGGCGTCGGTGCCAGTTCTACTATCCCATTAGAGGACCTGCCAAACCGCGGCCAGGATATTCGCATAGAAGGCCATAGCACCATCGACAATACAGAGAACATCGCGGTTTTTGCCAACCGGGTTTCCAAAGACTATTTCGACGTACTGGATATCCCACTGTTGAGCGGCCGTTATTTTCTGGACAGCGACGACGAAAACAGCCCGCCTGTATACATTATTAATCAGGAGACTGCTGACCGTTACTTCCCCGAGGAGAATCCCATTGGTAAACGATTGTCTATCGATGAGGGGATAAGCTGGGGTGATATTGTGGGAGTGGTTGGTGATTCACGGGCAATGGGACTCGATACGGCAGCCATTGAAACTGTCTTCATGCCCTATCTGCAGTTACCTCCGACCCAATTCAGTCTGGGACGGATGAATCTTGTTATTGCCTCAACGGCCACCGGTGATGAAGTGCGCAATTATATCGCGGACACGGTACATGCCTTCGACCCCGCCCAGGCCATAACAA
>JAKSCP010000148.1 GCA_022360535.1 Pseudomonadales bacterium
GCTCATTGATTAAATTCGATGATAACGCAGCAATTTTGCTCAACAACCAGGAAGCACCAATCGGAACCCGTGTGTTCGGCCCGGTGACTCGTGAACTGCGTAATGAAAAATTCATGCGCATTATTTCGCTGGCACCAGAAGTGCTTTAAGCAAGATTTCTGAGAGAGAGTGAGAAATGAATAAGTTAAAACGTGATGATGAAGTAGTTGTTATCGCAGGCAAGGACAAAGGCAAGCGCGGCACTATCTCTCAGCTGCTTGGCGATAAGGTCGTCGTCCATGGCGTCAACATGGTTAAGCGCCACACCAAGCCTAACCCCAATGCGGGTCAGCCTGGTGGAATCGTAGAGAGTGAAGCGCCATTAGATATATCCAATGTCGCGATTTTTAATTCTGATACCAACAAGGCCGATCGCGTTGGGATCAAGGTAGCTGAAGACGGCAGCAAGACTCGCGTCTTCAAATCGAACGGTCAGGAAATAGATTAGTCATGGCTCAGTTAAAAGAGTTTTATCAGAAAGAAGTAGTGCCCGCGCTGTCTCAGCAGTTCGGTTTCACTAATCCTATGCGTGTGCCCAAAATCACCAAGGTGGTTTTGAACATGGGCCTGGGCGAAGCCGTTGCGGACAAGAAAATTTTGGAAAACGCGACTAACGATCTGGAGCTGATTAGTGGCCAGAAAGTAGTTGTCACCAAGGCGCGTAAATCTATCGCGGGTTTCAAGATTCGTGAAGGCTGGCCTATTGGCTGCAAGGTAACTCTGCGCGGCGAACGCATGTATGAGTTCCTGGAAAGACTAGTGGATATCTCTATTCCACGAATCAGGGACTTCCGTGGTTTGTCTCCTAAGTCTTTTGATGGTCGTGGCAACTTTGCTATGGGTGTCAACGAACAAATCATTTTCCCAGAAATTGACTACGACAAGATCGATACCCTGCGCGGTCTCGACATTACGATTACGACAACAGCGCAAAACGACGACGAAGGTCGTGCGCTACTTACTGCTCTTCGCTTTCCTTTCCGCGGTATGACGCCACAGGGTGAGGAAAAGGGCGAAGAGAAGAAAGAAGCAGCTCCCGCTGAAGAGGCTCCTGCAGAGGAAGCGCCAGCTGAAGAGGCTCCAGTGGAAACGAATGAAGCGCCTGAAGCAGAAGCTTCAGCAGATGAAGGCAAAGAGGAATCCTGATATGGCCAAGGCTTCGATGATAGCCCGTGAAAACAAGCGCGCACGCACAGTAGCAAAATATGCCGAGAAACGTGCTGCTCTGAAGGCGATCCTGAGTGACGTGAATGCCAGCGATGATGATAAGTGGGAAGCGCAAATCAAGTTGCAGAAAATGCCACGCGATGCGAGCCCAGTGCGTCAGCAACGTCGCTGCCGAGTGACCGGTCGACCTCATGGTGTTTATCGCAAGTTTGGTCTGTGTCGAAACAAATTACGCGAAGCAGCTATGCGCGGTGACGTGCCAGGCCTGACTAAGGCCAGCTGGTAAGCGGGAGCAAGAATTATGAGTATGTCTGATCCAATCGCAGATTTTTTAACCCGCATCCGCAATGCTCAGATGGCGCAGATGCCTGACGTGAGCTGCCCATCCTCCAAGATCAAGGTGGCCATCAGCGAAGTATTACAGGATGAAGGTTACATCAATGGTTTCGCGGTAAGTGAAGAAGAAGGCAAGCCGGTAATCAAGGTGGACCTGAAATACTTCCAGGGTAAGCCAGTAATTGAAGAGATCAAGCGAGTAAGTCGTCCAGGTTTGAGAAGTTACAAAGGTAAAGACGATCTGCCAAAGAACCGCGCTGGTTTAGGTATCGCCATCATGTCCACTAATAAGGGACTGATGACTGAGCGTAAAGCGGCTGCTGAAGGCCTTGGTGGTGAGGTACTGTGCACCGTTTTCTAATCGGTGTTCGCAATATATTGAGTAAAGAGTGACGTAGCAATGTCCAGAATAGCAAACGCACCAGTAGCCCTTCCCAAAGGGGTCGAAGCAAATATCACCGCTTCGCAGATTTCCGTTAAAGGTGGAAAAGGTTCACTGGATCTCGCGCTACATAATTTAGTCGGCGTCGAGCAAGACGGCGAAGAATTGAAAGTGTCAGCCAAAGATAAGTCTCGCGAAGCGGGTGCTATGGCAGGGACTTTCCGTGCACTGATCAACAATATGGTGGTTGGTGTGAGCGAAGGTTTTGAGAAGAAGCTGGAGCTGCAGGGTGTTGGTTATCGTGCCAAGGCTTCAGGCAAGTCGATCAATCTGACTGTGGGCTATTCACATCCTATTGATTACAAACTGCCGGAAGGCGTAACCGCAGAAACACCTTCGCAAACTGAGATCGTGATCTCTGGTGCTGACAAGCAGAAGGTTGGCCAAGTTGCTGCAGAGATCAGAGAGTTCCGTCCGCCTGAGCCTTATAAGGGCAAAGGTATTCGCTACGTAGATGAGCGCGTGTATCGCAAAGAAGCGAAGAAGAAATAGGTTTTCGGATTATGAGTACCAAGAAGACAGCACGTTTGCGCAGAGCCAAGCGCGCAAGAGCAAAGATCAGCGAACTACGCATGAACCGTTTGTGTGTATTCCGTTCGCCTCGACACATTTATGCCCAGGTTATTTCGCCATCGGGTGATCAGGTATTGGCCAGTGCTTCCACGGTAGAGAAAGAAGCACGCAGCGGTGCTACCGGCAACGTGGCAGCAGCCACCAAGGTCGGTACTTTGATCGCAGAGCGAGCCAAGGCGGCAGGCGTTGAGCAGGTTGCATTTGACCGCTCCGGTTATGCCTATCACGGCCGCATCAAGGCCCTGGCAGAAGCAGCCCGCGAAGGCGGATTGCAGTTTTAATTCATACGAATAGAACGACGAACTAGTCGGATTAAGAGAAAGAGTTATGGCATTCAAAGACGAGCCAGGTAAAAACGAAGAAGGCCTGCAGGAAAAGCTGATTCAGGTTAATCGTGTAGCCAAGGTAGTTAAAGGTGGTCGCATCTTCGGTCTCACAGCGCTGACTGCTGTGGGAGACGGCAACGGCCGTGTTGGATTCGGTCGTGGTAAAGCCCGCGAAGTGCCTTTGGCAATCCAGAAGGCAATGGAATCTGCCCGTCGCAACATGATCACGGTAAACCTGGACGGCCACACGCTGCAGTACCCGATTAAGGCCCGTCACGGTGCTTCCAAGGTTTATATGCAGCCGGCATCTGAAGGTACTGGTGTGATTGCCGGTGGTGCCATGCGTGCCATTCTGGAATTGGCAGGCGTACAAAACGTATTGGCCAAGTGCTACGGCTCAACTAATCCAGTGAATGTTGTGCGAGCAACTTTTAACGGCCTGCGTGACATGCGCGCCCCTGATGAAGTGGCGCTCAAGCGCGGCAAGTCAGTCGAAGAGATACTAGGTTAGTAAACGGGGTAGTAAACGAAAATGGCGAAATCGAAGACAGTAAAAGTCACTTTGGTGAGAAGCCCCATTGGTTCCCAGCCCAAGCATAAACTGTGCTTGCAGGGTTTGGGCCTGCGTCGCATGCACCAGACGGTGGAAGTGGAAGACACTCCTGCGGTGCGTGGCATGATCAACAAGATTAATTACATGCTTGCTGTTGAGTAAGTCGTAACTGCCTCAACATAAAGATAAGCAAGGAATATCGACATGCAACTTAATGAATTACGCCCAGCCAGTGGCAGCACCAAAGCCAAGAAGCGCGTAGGTCGTGGCACCGGTAGCGGCTGGGGCAAGACCTCAGGTTCTGGTCACAAAGGTCAGAAGTCACGCAGCGGCGGTACTGTGCGCCCGGGTTTCGAAGGCGGTCAGATGCCTTTGCAGATGCGTTTGCCGAAGTATGGCTTCAGCTCACGGGTTGGTCGCATCACGGCTGAAATTCGCACTAGCGAATTGAACAAGATTGAAGGCGATGTGGTGAATATGGAGTCCTTGAAGGCTGCAGGTCTGATCACTGCGTCCATCAAGCGGGCCAAGATCATGTTGTCTGGTGACGTCAGCAAGAAATTGACCGTTGAAGGTGTTGGCGTAACGAAAGGTGCCAAGGCAGCAATTGAAGCAGCCGGTGGCAAAGTAGTTGAAGTCGCTGGTGAAGAGAAAGCAAAGCCAGCCAAGAAAGCCAGGGCGGCAACAGCGGAAGAGGCTCCTGCAGAGGAAGCCCCTGCTGCTGAAGAATCTAAAGACGAAGAGTAATACTTAATTAGTTAAGAAGATGGCTAACAGACCTAACATAAATCCAGAAAACATCGGTGCGGGGCTCGGCGAGCTCAAGTCGCGCCTGTTCTTTCTGTTGTTTGCCATTTTCGTGTATCGCATTGGCACACACATTCCTGTGCCCGGAATCGATCCGATCCAGCTACAAGCCTTCTTCAATCAACAGGAAGGCACCTTTGCGGATCTGTTCAACATGTTTTCCGGTGGTGCGTTGGAGCGCATGAGTATCGTGGCGCTAGGCATCATGCCCTATATTTCCGCGTCTATTATTATGCAGCTGCTCACAGCCGTGAGCCCGCAGCTGGATCAGCTCAAGAAAGAAGGTGAGTCTGGTCGTCGCAAGATTACTCAGTACACCCGTTATGGCGCCCTGGTATTGGCGACTGTGCAGGGTACTGGCATGACCGTTGGTTTACTTGCCCCAATGGCTTACAACCCGGGTATCGCCTTTAACCTGACCGCGATTATTTCGCTGGTGACTGGTGCCATGTTCCTGATGTGGTTGGGTGAGCAGATTACTGAGAAGGGCATTGGTAACGGCATCTCGATGTTGATCTTTGCCGGTATCGTCGCAGGCTTCCCGGCGGCGGTGGGTACTTCATTGACCCAGGCTTATGAAGGACAGATTAGTGGTGTACTGCTACTGGTTGTCGCGCTGATTGCAGTGGGTGTTGTGGCTTGTATCGTTTATGTGGAGCGCGCACAACGTCGCATCACAGTGAACTACGCCAAGCGTCAACAAGGTCGCAAGATGTATCAGGCTCAAGCCAGTCACTTGCCGCTGAAGATCAATATGGCCGGTGTGATCCCAGCGATTTTTGCCAGCTCAATCCTGTTGTTTCCGGCATCTCTGGGTAACTGGTTTGGCCAGTCCGAAGGCGCCGAATGGCTGCAGGACCTGGCTCTGTACATCGGCCCAGGTCAGCCACTATACATCATTATTTTTAGCGCCATGATCATTTTCTTCTGCTTCTTTTATACCGCGTTGGTGTTTAACCCCCGCGATGTGGCAGAAAACCTGAAACGATCCGGTGCTTTTATTCCTGGTATCCGACCAGGCGAACAAACTGCCAAATACATCGACGGTGTGATTACCCGTCTCACGATGTTTGGCGCGGTCTACATCACCTTAGTGTGCTTGTTGCCGAACTTCATGCAGATGCTGGCTGCTGTTCCCTTTAATCTGGGCGGCACAGCGTTGCTGATCTCCGTGGTAGTAACCATGGATTTCTGGTCACAGGTGCAATCACACCTGATGTCCCATCAGTACGATTCACTGATGAAGAAGTCCAAGTTGGGTAACTACGGACGTAGCGGAATATAAGGAGACTTGCGATGAAAGTCAGAGCGTCAGTAAAAAAGATTTGCCGAAACTGTAA
>JAKSCP010000363.1 GCA_022360535.1 Pseudomonadales bacterium
GGGAGTATGGGGATAATTGCGGGTAACACCCTTATTGCCGCTGGCAGAGAGTGCATCTTTGAAATTCAAACAAGAATAGGCAACACGAACCAACACTTCCCCTTCGGGAAGATCGTTTAGCTGTTTTTCAACGATAGAACCTTTATAGGTTTTCTCTTCAACTTCAGCAACTTCAAATGCTTTATAGGTAGTCAATTCCTGATCCTTGTCTGTAAATCTATTGATAGGTATCTATATTTGAACGCTCAAACCAGCGAGACATCGCCCTGTCGATACCTTGCTCCAGCACCCGTCCCAGGCGATCCTGTATGGACTTGCGAAACTCGTATTCCACTTCATAAACATCTCGTTCTTCACAGGCATTGAGAATACATTCGTCACTGGTCTTCAATTCATCGACCATATAACGTTCTTTAGCCTGGGTCCCCACCCAGGTTTCACCTGTAGATATCTTGTCGATCTCAACACTGGGACGGTGGTCTTTCACCCAGCCTTTGAATAGATCATGAATGGTTTCTACATCTTCCTGGACTTTGTCTCTTCCTTTCTGAGTAATCTCTCCGAAAGTGGTTAATGTACGTTTGTATTCACCAGCGCTAATGATTTCATAGTCGACATCGTATTTTTTCAGAACGCGGTGAAA
Source organism: Pseudomonadales bacterium (assembly GCA_022360535.1). Lineage (GTDB taxonomy): Bacteria > Pseudomonadota > Gammaproteobacteria > Pseudomonadales > Pseudohongiellaceae > UBA9145. The sequence goes on from JAKSCP010000363.1 coordinate 644, forward strand.
GTTGGGCAGCTGTACCAAAACCCCAATGGAGCCGATGATCGAGAAAGGAGCGGCAACCAATTTGTCTGCCAGGCACGCCATCATGTATCCCCCGCTGGCAGCAACTTTGTCGACACAGATTGTTAAGGGGATGCGTGCATTCTTTAGCCTCACAAGTTGTGAGGATGCGAGACCATAGGCATGCACCATACCACCAGGGCTTTCCAGTCGGAGCAATACCTCATCATCTGCAGTCGCCATAGAAAGCACCGCAGATATTTCTTCACGCAGACAGGCCACCGCATCAGCTGCTATGTTGCCTTTGAAATTCAACACATAGGTACGCTTTTTGTCAGTAGATTCCTCTTCAGATTCGGCTTTCTTCAAAGCCGCCTTACGTTCTTTTTGTTCCGCCTTGTTCTTCTTCTTTTCTTCCTTGTGGACAGACTTGAGCGCATCTTTGTCGAGCACAGCCGAGCGAATCGAGTCCTTCATCTCCTCAAAATGATCATTGAGGAAGGAAACTTTGAGCGATCCTTTCTTGCCCGGTTTCTTGCTGCGCTGACCGCTCGCTGCAGCCACCCCTATAACGATAACCAGGGCAACAACGATAGTCGCAACTTTGGCCAGAAACATTCCGTATTCAGCTAAGAATTCCACTTAATTCACCTATTTAGATCGGAAACTGCAGGCTGATTTATATCTCAACCAGCCTTGGATTGCATCTGCCGCACAAAGTTGTCGATCAGCTCGCCGGCTACGCTGATCTTGCGTGAAGGGGTGGTAGGCAGTTCGTCGTAGGAGTACCAGTTCGCTTCTTCAATCTCACCGGGCTCAGGCACGATCTCACCTGCCTTATAGTCCGCATAGAAGCCAAGCATGAGTTGGGAGGGAAACGGCCATGACTGGCTCTTAAAGTATCGAATGTTATGCACATCGAGACCTGATTCTTCCTTTACTTCACGGAGAACCGTGTCCTCCGCAGACTCGCCGACTTCGATAAAGCCAGCCAGGCAGCTGAGGAAACCAGAACGATAACGCGCATTTTTGGCCAACAGCATCTTGTCGCCCTTGATCACCAACACGATGACACAGGGATTGATGCGAGGAAAAAAATGACGGTTGCAGCGCAAACAATGTACGGCGAGCTGTTTTGGGTCAGGCACAGTGGGCTCACCGCAGGAACCACAATATTGATGGCCTTTATACCAGTCCAGTATTTGGTTGGCTTTACCTGCAGTCGCCAGTGCCCGATCGGAGTTAAACAAGAGGCTGCGCAATGAGGTCGGTTCAGCGTTGTCCGGAATGTGCTTATCGGACTCAAGGTCCATGACCACCAGATTTCTCCGCCCCGTTGAAACCAACAGTAATGTCTTGGCTATCGCGAGCTGATCCGGAACCGAACCGGCTGTCCACAGATAGCGCTGCTCTTGCACGATAATGCGGCCATCTCTAAACAGTATGACTTCATCTGTGGAGCTGAGCTGTGCCGAGTTGAGAAAATGGTTGAGCATTAGCCTGCTTGTATCAATGATTGAGTGTTATGGGCACTATACCAGCAGTGCTCATAACGAAAAAAGGCAACGCATATGCGTTGCCTTTTTGAACACTGCAAGTAAGCAGTTTACCTATCCTTAGCGAATGGGGTCCGAAAAGAATCCCCAGAACAGATACATAATAATCGTACACGTTACCAGGGTGGCCAGCATGACGGGTAATCCTTTCTTCATCCAGAGATAAGGTGTAATCGCCAGACTGGGATCGCCAGCATCCTTCGCCATCTTCTCGGAGATAGTGACGATAAAGACGTTTGCTGTTGAACCAATATGGGTACCGTTGCCGCCCATACCAACACCAGCAGCCAGACCCCAGAACAATGGCGTGACATTGATACCCTGAGTTTCCATGCCTGCGATGATAGGTATCATCGCGGCTGTGAATGGAATGTTATCAATGGCCGCAGACAAGATAGCAGCGACCCACATCAACAGTAAGGTTGCGGTTAACAAGTCTTCTTGAACAAAAGGAATAATGAACTGGCCAAGATACTCGAGGAATTGGCTATGCTCTACGCCACCTACAATAATAAACAGGGAAATGAAGAACATCAGCAGCGCCAGCTCGGTATGAGCAAACGCTTCTTCCATATCAATGTCTTTCCCGATGAACGCCAGTGCAGTTAGACCAAGCGCGGTGACGAACCAGGGCTCCCAGTGTAAAGCGTTGTGCATGATGAAACCGATCACCATAATGCCCAGCACACCCAGAGAGCCATACCAGGTCTTTGGATCCGATAAAGGTTCGCGATCGGTCAGGTTTAATTCGTGGGGTGTTACAGCGAGTTCTTCTTTAAACAGATAGCGCAGCATAAACAGCACAACCAGCCATGCCACCAATACCATCCAACCCATGTGAATCAAGAATGTGTTGAAGTCGATATTGAAGGCGGAGCCAATCATCAGGTTGGGCGGATCACCTACCAGCGTTGCCACACCGCCAGTGTCGGAGAGCAGCGCGGCTGCCAACAGGAACGGAATGGCGCTGACCCGCAATGACTGACAGATAAGAATGATCAGTGGGCCAAAGATGACTACCGTCGTGACGTTATCCAGCAGCAATGAAAGACCGGTTACCAAGGAACCGATGAGAGCCAACAGCAAGTACAACCTACCCTTACTAAAGTCCGCAGCCCAATAAGCCATTTGCTGGAATCCGCCGGTTGGAATCATGATAGCCACAATTGTCATCATGCCACCGAGAAGAAATACCACATTCCAGTCAATGGCATGAACGGCTTCTTCGGGGTTGTAGAAACCCATGATTTGGCCAACGACAATCATCGTTGCGGCGCCGGCCATAGCACACTTTACTCGGTGAACTTTGTGCAGCTCTTCAGTAAAGATGCCAATAAATGTGACAGCCAGAATAATGGCTGACCACAGCATATCGCTGTTCCATTCAAGGGTTTCCATAGAACTTCTTCCTCATCGGATTCTACTAACTGTGCTAAATGAAGGGAGCGGTTTCTGGTGACAGTCTGGTCGCTAGAAATTGCTCGATATTGCCCCTAAAGTACTTCTTATATTTTCGTATTTGTTTGATTTATTTAGAATTCTGTCGGGCTCAAAAGCGCTAAATACTATAGATTTAATGGCACCTGTTCAAGGAAAATCGGTGCCACTGAGATTATCTCAAGGCCACGTAAACTCAGCCATTGCTGCCCGATTCCAGGCTGTTCCACAACGCGCCCTGCTCACACTTTTCATCCAGTTCTTCGAGGCGCTGCCGATGCAAATCCAGCTCATCTTCAGCGGCATGGATTACTCTCAGGGCTGGTCTGTTTGGATCCAGACTTCGCTTGCCAGCACTGCTTGACACTATCTCGACGTGCTCTTCTTTAAGCGACAGGCTCGACTGACCGCTGGTCATGATGAGATAAACATCGGCCAGAATCTCGGCGTCCAGTAACGCGCCATGCAGTTCGCGCTGCGTATTGTCCACCCCGTAGCGTTTGCACAAAGCATCAAGATTATTGCGTTGCCCCGGGTGCTTCTCTCGGGCAAGCACCAGGGTATCCAGCACAGTGCAATGGCTGGCCATGTCTCTGGCGCTGGATTTCGCCAGTTTCAACTCATGGTCCAGAAAGCCTATATCGAAGGGGGCGTTGTGGATGATCAATTCAGCGCCCGACACGAAGTCAATGAACTCCTGTTCGATCTGTTCAAAGAGCGGTTTGTCCGCGAGAAACTCAGTGGTCAGCCCATGCACTTCGACGGCTGCTTCATCCACCTCTCTTAGCGGGTTAATGTACTGATGGAAGTGATTTCCCGTTAGACGCCGGTTCTCAATTTCTACACAGCCGATCTCGATGATGCGGTGCCCTTGTTGCGGGTCCAGTCCGGTAGTTTCTGTATCCAATACAATTTGACGCATAGTTTTTCGAAGTTATTGTTAGATCGTTGATGGTGAAGAGAGTATGAAGACTAATGAGTTGCTGCGCTAATCCAATTCATCAATTCCTTGATTTGCCAGCGCATCCGCCAGCTCATTTTCCGGGTGGCCACTATGACCTTTAACCCATTCCCATTCGACGTCATGCTGGGCAACCAGCGCATCCAGTTGTTGCCAGAGTTCCACATTCAGGACGGGTTTCTTGTTAGCAGTTCGCCAGTTTCGGCGTTTCCAATTCGGCATCCATTCAGTAATGCCCGATAACACGTATTTTGAGTCGGTGGTCACCAACACCTTGCAGCGCTTTGTAAGCGCTTCCAGGCCTTTAATAACTGCAGTCAGCTCCATGCGATTATTAGTCGTTTCCTGTTCTCCGCCATAAAGGGTTTTTTCAGCATCGCCATAGCGTAGTAAAACACCCCAGCCGCCTTTCCCAGGATTACCTCGACAAGCACCGTCCGTGTACATCTCAACCAAGTCGGTCAATTTCTCTTCCTGAGTTTCCCTTTAGTGAATTTTCACCCGAGCATTTTCGGCTGCCGGGATAACGGCGGGCCTGGCTCGCAACGGCCGCCAACGGGGTACGATTGGAGTGATAGGAACGACCTGCTTCACGCACTGATAGACATAAGCACCGCCGAAGGGACTGCCGGTACGGGCACCAAAGCGCTCGAGACTATTGGCATGTTTTAACAAGGATCCCATGCTCAGCGGCAGAAAATGCAGTCCATGATGAAGCTCTTCAATGTGCAGATTAAGTAGCTGCAACCAATCAGTGAGGCGCCGTTTCGAAATGAATCGACCTCGCCAGGGAATAGTAGTACGACGTTTGAACAGCTTCCAAAATCCCCAATGGCTAATAGGATTGAAGCCAACGATCAGCATCTGCCCACCCGGTCTAAGAACGCGGGTGGCTTCCCGCAACAAACGATGGCTGTCCTCGGTAAAATCCAATGCATGGTGAACCACAACTACATCCATGCTATCGGTTGCCAGGGGCAATTCTTCATTGTCAGCAACAGGATAACGAGAACCCGGCCGCCAGGTTGGCGCGAAAATGATCTTATGGCCAACCGGACTATGGTCAATCAGCGAATACTCCTCGTTACATCCAATCTGCAGGATATGATATCCGAACAGTCTCTCGATCAGCGGCTGAGTGATATCTCGTTCCGCGTTCAACACTTTTTCTCCCAGGGGAGACTGAAACCACCGCCCTACCAGGGTAGGCAGCAAATCAGCATCCTGCATGCCGCGCAGCAGACGACGTCGTGTTTCATGCTTGGAGAATAGATTCATTACCTGGCTGGTTTGAAAAGAGCTTTGGTAACTGGAATTTTAGCTTGTCACGGGTGCCTACACCAGTTAGGAAAATTCAATTGAATCAGTGGTTTATCATCAGTGACTTTCTCGCTATGATAGGTCAACATTTGCCATCGAAAGCGATCAAGTCAAATCCAATCTATGATTAGTAAAATTCATCCGATTCCCGCCTTCACCGACAACTATATCTGGGCCATTCATCACGCTGAATCAAACTCCCTTACAGTAGTTGACCCTGGCGATGCCGAGCCGGTTTTGGCTTATCTGCAGGCAAATGACCTGCAACTTTCTCACATTCTGATTACTCATCACCATCCAGATCACACAGGTGGATTGGCGAAGCTGGCTGACACCTACCATCCCACAGTTTATGGACCCCAGCCCTCAAACATAAAAGGCATCACTCATTTTCTCCACGAAGGCGATACCATCGAGCTTTATGGATTGCAGTTCCAACTCTTAGAAGTGCCAGGTCACACACTCGATCACATCGCCTATTACTGCGATGACACGGACACGCCGATCCTGTTCTGCGGTGATACTTTGTTTGCCGCTGGTTGTGGCAGGATTTTCGAAGGCACACCGGAGATGATGTTCGATTCTCTAAGTAAACTGGCGAAACTAAATCCCAAGGCTGCAGTCTACTGTACCCATGAATACACAATGGCGAATCTAAAGTTCGCTATGGCCGCAGATGGGGAGAACCCTGCATTGCAAACACGGGTTGCGAAAGAGAAAGAAAAAAGGGAATCCGACCAACCTACCCTCCCTTCATCACTAGCTCTGGAATTGGATACCAATCCATTCCTGCGCTGTGATCAATCTGCGGTAGTGCAATCAGTATCAGCACAGATGGGAATTTCAGATTCTGACTCCGTAAGTGTTTTTGCTGCTTTGCGAAGCTGGAAAGACAACTTCTAATTACCAGGCACTGCTCACCGGTTAGTTTCCAACTATGCGATTCACTGTTCGTTTACCGTTTTCTTTAGCTCTGTTAAGCATACTTGCTGGCTGCCAGTTGGCCGAGCCACCTTCTGACCCAGGCGCGCAATCCACCCTGCCTCAGATCAGCGAAGCCACCGAAGTTACCACAACGTCAGTGGCAGAAATTGATAAAGCATCAATTCAAACCCCCATCCTGGAGCCGGGGCCGGAGCCAGAGCCCATCACCACCGTCTGGCAGCGATTGCAGCGGGGGTTTCAATTGCAGTCACACTACAATCACCCAAGTGTACAAGCGCAACTGGAGTCCTACCGTGGCGACCAACGCTATTTTGACCTGATCACGGAGAGAGCGAAGCCGTTTCTCTTTTTTATTACTGAAGAAATTGAACAACGGGGTCTGCCGATGGAACTGGCGTTGCTCCCTGTTGTAGAGAGCACGTTCAACCCATCCGCCTATTCCCATGAGAATGCAGTTGGGTTGTGGCAATTCCTGGCTGCTACCGGCAGAGAGTTTGGGTTACAGCAGGACTGGTGGTATGACGGTCGCCGGGATCCGCAGGCCTCAACCATCGCAGCGCTCGATTATCTGCAGTCGCTGCATAAACAGTTTGATGGCGATTGGTTACTGGCCCTGGCTGCCTACAACACAGGCGGCGCTAATCTCAGTCGTGCGCTAAGGCGGGTAGAGCCAGAGCGGCGAGAGTTCTGGAACCTGCCCTTGGCTCTGGAAACCCGCTCCCATGTCCCAAAGATTTTGGCACTGTCCCGGCTAATTCAGAACCCTGAGGATTATGCTGTCACACTCAGTGACATCCCTAATGAAGATCCTCTTATCCGGGTGGAGATAGGATCGCAGATA
>JAKSCP010000146.1 GCA_022360535.1 Pseudomonadales bacterium
AAACAGAGATACTGTCCCAGAAACGTTAAAATTGCAGACCAAGCAATCCCTGAAGATTCAATACGACTTTCTACTGGGGAGAAAAAGAATGAGCGCGCCAACACACGAAGAACCTTCGATTGAAGTAGCGCCGATGAGTAAGCCAAATCTCGCGCTCAACTTATTGACCGCACCCGCCGAAGCATTCACCGAGATTGCCAGGCGACCTTCCAAACTATTCCCACTCTTACTCATAATCAGTTGCAATGCGTTGGTGCTACTCTGGTACTTCAATATTGTAGATTACGACTGGTACATCGACGATGTCCTATCGGGCAGCAGTCTGAACGAGACGGAGATGGCTGAAGCACGGGAAGCGATGCAATCCATGTCCAGGACTACCATGATGAGTTTCGCCATGCTGGGCGGTGCTATCGGTGTGTCCGTAATCTTTTTACTGCAAGCCACGTACCTCAGCCTGGTGTCTGCCCTTCGTGGTGATGACTATAAGTTTAGTCACTGGTTCTCACTCACCTGCTGGGCCGGGCTACCGTTCTTACTTTCCACCATCGGCATGGCTGTCACGATCCTGCTCAGCCCTACCGGCCAGCTAAGTGTCTATGATTTAGATCCCCTGGCGCTGCGTAATCTTGGCATGGTCTCGAGTAATGACTCTGTTCAGTCACTGTATAATTCCATCAGCCTATCCATGGTGTGGAGTGCAGTGCTGATTTTGCTGGCATACAGGCAATGGCTGTCCGCTAGCTGGCTAAGATCGGCAGCCGTGGTAGCCACACCGTATTTACTCATCGTAGGCGTTTGGGCGTATTTTGCTTTCGCCTAATGGCAGAAATTGCGCAATTTTCCTGAATTTACTGTAACTGTAGCCGAGAAAACGCGTGATACTGATAGATAGGGAAATGGAGAAACGTCAGTGAATGCCAAAAAACTTGCGCTAGTGATTCTGATTGCAGGGACGGTAGTCGCATTACCCTTCATCAATCGCGCCTTTCTTGGCAGCAATGTCAAGGAAGTTGAAGTCGCTGCGGTTTCGCAACGCATCATCAGTCCGTCCATCCTGGCATCTGGTTTCCTCGCCCATGAAGAAGAAGTGATGCTCAGCTCCGAAGTTATTGGCAAGGTGTCTGAGCTATTCGTGGAGGAAGGTGACTCTGTGACCATTGGGCAGTTAGTACTCAGAGTGGATGACATTAACTTCCTGGCTGGGTTGGAGCAATCGGAGGCTGCGGTACGATTAAACACCATAGACATAGAACGCCAGGAAGTTCGCATTGACAACCTGGAACGGCAATTCGAACGTAGCAACAGTTTGTACGACCAAGATCTCATCGGCGAAGAAGAATATGACGCAATACGAAATCAGCTGGATCTGGCGCGCATTGATCTGAAGTCCTCCCGTGAACGCCTCGCGCAAGCCGAAGCCCAATTGGATCAGGTCAATGATCAATTGAGTAAGACTCAAATCATCTCGCCGATCGACGGCGTTATCACTAGCCTGGATATCAAGGTGGGTGAAACCGCTATCGCCAGCTCCACCAATATCCCTGGTTCTTCGTTGATGACTATTGCGAATCCAGCGAGCATCTACACCGAGGTCCTGGTAGACGAAGCCGATGTGGCCAACATCGAGGTGGGACAACGAGCTGAAATCGTCGCTATTGCCTACCCTGATCAACCAATGCAAGGGGTGGTTCGCTTCATTGCCAACACAGCGAAAGTAGCGCCTGGCCGCCAGGGATTGAGCTTCACAGTGAAGATCGATATTACAGACCCAGGTGATGTGGTGCTGCGTCCTGGCATGTCGTGTCGCGCTGAAATATTTACCAGGCAGGACCAAAGAGTAGCAGCGGTACCTATTCAAGCTATCGTCTTTGAAGAAGATCGTGCCGAACTGCGCAGTGAACATTACATATTCGTTAACGACGGCGGGGTGGCTCGTAAAACCCTGGTGGAGGTGGGCCTTTCCGATGATGAGTACCAGGAACTGGTGAGCCGGATCGATGATGATGTAGAGATCGTGGTCGGCCCCAATCAGGAACTTCGTCATTTGCTCGACGGCGATCGCCTTGATGTCACCCGTCTCGAAGAATTCTAAAGCCACAGGAAACGAACATGGCTCTCATCGAGCTTCAAAACATCACCAAGTACTACGAAATGGGTACCCAGGTGGTGAAAGCCCTGGATGGTATCAGCGCGCAAGTAAAAGCCAATGAATACCTGGCCTTTATTGGCTCTTCCGGCTCCGGTAAATCCACCATGTTGAACATCCTCGGCTGTCTGGACAAACCTACCTCAGGTCGTTATTTACTGAATCAAAAAAACGTAGAGGGCCTGGATCAGAACGAACTCTCTGAAATTCGCAACCTGGAAATAGGCTTTATCTTCCAGAGTTTTAATCTGTTGCCGCGGGCCAATGCCTTAGGCAATGTGATGCAACCACTCATATACCGCGGCCTTACTCTTAAGGAAAGACGGCAGAAAGCAGAGGATGCCCTGTTGCGAGTGGGGCTTAGTGACCGCATGGATCATCTGCCGAATCAATTGTCCGGCGGACAGAGGCAAAGGGTAGCGATTGCCCGCGCCTTGGTCACTGAACCATCTATTCTCCTGGCAGACGAACCCACAGGGAATCTCGATTCGAAAACCTCAGTGGAAATCATGCAGCTATTCGACGAATTGCATCAGGAAGGCCACACATTAATTGTAGTGACCCATGAAGATGAAATTGCTGCTCACTGTGATCGCGTGATTGAAATGCGAGACGGCAAGATCGCCAGTGATATGGCACAGCAAGGAGTTACCGCCTGATGCTGTTCGCGCTGTTTGAAAGCTCGCGCTCAGCATTGAGTTCTATCTTCGCTCATGGCTTACGCAGCTTCCTCACTACTTTGGGAATCGTGATAGGCGTCGCCAGTGTCATTGCAGTGGTGTCAGTTACTCAGGGCATGAGCGCCTTCATCGGCGACACCTTTGCATCACTGGGCTCAAATAGCTTAACCATCGAATCTCAGACGCCAACTGCGGACCGCATGAAGGGAATTCGCAAGCGCCTGACTGCTGCCGATTTGGAACTGATTGAAAAACGTGGCGAAGGGATCGCTTCAATTACACCTATTCTCTATGCCAATCGTACCTCACAGGTGAAATATGGTTCGCAGACTGCTTTCAGTCAGATTATGGGTACCACCTATGCTTTCCAGGATGTTGGCCAATATTACACGGCAGTCGGCCGCTTCCTGGCCCAGAGCGATAATCAGACACGCCGGCGAATTGCCGTCATCGGCGACAAAACCCGGGAAAACCTGGACCTCCCTGACAACCCGGTCAATGAGTACATCGAAATCGGTGGCGAATGGTTCAAGGTAGTTGGGCTACTGGAAACCAAGGGCGAAATTATGGGCTTTAATCAGGACGACCTGGTCCTGATTCCCTACGCTACCATGCAAAGTCTGCAAGGCAATCAAGCCCGAACTGATATTCAAATACAATTGAGCCTGACCGAGGGTGCGGATGTTGAGAATGTGAGTCAGCAACTTACGGCTCTATTACGCAACGCCCATGATCTCAGCGCCAGTGAAGACAATGATTTTGTCATCCAGACTTCTGAACAGCTCATGGAGACTTTCGATGAGATCATCGGCATGGTTACCATCGTCATCGGCGGCATCGTTAGTATCTCGCTGCTGGTAGGCGGCATTGGCATCATGAATATCATGCTGGTATCCGTGACGGAGCGAACCAGAGAGATAGGTATTTGCAAAGCCATCGGAGCCAAGCGTCATCACATTCTGATGCAGTTCCTTATCGAGGCGCTATTGTTGTCCTTACTTGGGGGGTTGATTGGTTTGGGACTGGGATTCGGATTAGGCACGCTAATCGCCAGCAGCATTCCAGGGTTTCCTCCTGCCGCTATTCCCTGGTGGGCGATTGCACTCGCCCTGGGCTTCTCTGGCTTTGTCGGCGTTCTGTTCGGCATCCTGCCGGCTGCCAAGGCAGCGAATCTGGATCCTATCGATGCCCTAAGGTACGAATAGCGAGTGCCCTGGGAAGCGAGCACTCGCCTTCGAGGTTCTGATTATCGAATTGGCTTTTTCAAAGTGAAGAACATTCCAACCTCACGTCGATACTTGCGATAAGTATCACCAAACTCTTCGACCAGGTTGCACTCTTCAAACCATACCCCCACAAAGATGTAAGCAGTAAGCAGAACAGCCAGCACAAATCGGGTTACTGTCATGTCCGGCGTTGCCCAAAATACAATGAGCAGCCCTGTCATTATGGGGTGACGACTAAAACTGTATAGCCAATTCTGCTTAAACTGCAGAGGCGTATAGGGTTTGTTGGTGGCAAACAACCAAGCCTGACGCAAACCAAACAGTTCGAAATGGTTGGTGAAGAAGGACGCCAACAACAGATAGGCGAAACCGAACACCGCGACCGCTTTCAGAGCCAGCGCCGCATTAGCGTTCTGCACACTCCAGACTTCACCCGGTAGCGGCTGCCAGGCGACAATGATTGGCAGCAGAAATAAACCCGATGCCAGTACGTAGGTACTACGTTCTAAATGGGTTGGGATTATCTTAGTCCAACGCGCTTTGAAAGTGGGTCGTGCCATCACACTGTGCTGTACGCCGAATGCAGCCACCAGCAGTAAATTGACTGATAAACTGAGCAGCAAGCCTCCATTCTCAATCACCAGCAGAGAAGCAGGTGCTACCCCAATTGACGCAAAGAAGAACCAGAACAGCGCGCCCGCCCCAATGGCATAGGAAACACCCGCATAAGTCAGCGCGAAAAAACGTGCCTGGAAATCTGCTTGTTGCTGCAAGCCGGCTAATTGACGGCCCAAGACTTCTGTATTCATTGTACTCTCCATCTCTCATATTAGACTGACTAGTCAGTCTAATTCTAATTATAAAAAAAGAGGATTACTCCTCTATTTGTTTCCCCGAACGAATCGCTATTGCGAACTACACGATCATCTACCCTTTCTCCGCCAACAGCAGGGTGACATAGTGCCGAAACTGCTGAATCCCTTTCTGCAAATACCCCTCATTAAAGTGGGATTTTGCAGTAATGATCGATCCTTCAATCACCGAGATAAAATAAACCGCCAGGTCGTTAGCACTGACCTCCGTCACATTCCTCGCCTGCAAAGCAGGTTCAAATACTGCCTCGAATCCGCGCTCGAACTTGTCAAAAAGCTCCCCAATACGCTTGATGACGCTGGGATAGCTCTCTGCGACTTCGATCGATACGCTGCCGAGCAGGCACCCATGGGACCAGAGCTCCTCGCTCCTGTCCTCAACGAATTGAACAAAGGCAAGTGCCCGCTCAACCGGATCCCTTTCCGCTATGTAACTGCCACTGGATATAGCCTTCCAGCCACGACGCTCGTAGTCTTCCAACGCCGCAATCGCCAGCTCCTCCTTGGATTTGAAGGAGTGGTAGAAACTGCCTTTGGCCACACCCGCCCGATTGACGATGTCGTCCACCGTAGTGGCGCGGTATCCCCTGCCCGTCATTAACTCCTGAGCAGCCGCAATGACCTTGTCTCGTGCTGTTAGCTTCGTCATTGGCGGCGACTATAGACTGACTAGTCAGTCTAGTCAAACACTTTCCACTTAAAAATGTGACGGGGAGCAATTTATGACTGCTGGAAATGAAAACGGCCACCTGAGGTGGCCGTTTTGTAGGGTAGTCGCTCAATCGACAGAGTTTTCAGTTCTCGATGCTGACAATATTGATATCGCTATTGGTGGTTTCCAGATAGATGCGGTCACCGCCACCATTGATATCACCTCTGCCCAGGATATTGCCGTCGTCATCTTCTCTGATACTCAATGGAAAATCGGTATAGATTCGATAGTCATCCCGTGCTCTGCGGGTAACCTCCAGGTTGGCAACGATAGTCGCGCTATGATCACTCGGGATACGTACCGTAATATCGCCACCGGAAGTTTCCAACTCGACACTGCCATCACGATCTCTGGAAGCCGCTGAGAGTTCAGCATCGATACGCCCGCCGGCTGTATCGGCCCTGATAGGCCCTGCCGCCTGGCTAATAGTAATACTGCCACCGGAAGTATCGGCGTTGACCGGCCCATTGCTGCGTTCGATCTCGATATTACCTCCAGAGGTATCTGCTTCCACTCGAGTATCACTGCCAGCCAGATAGATATTTCCTCCCGAAGTGTCTGCGATGATAGGACCACTGGCCCACCCAGCGCGAATGGTGCCACCAGAAGTATCCAGTTGCACCGAACCAGCCCCCTGACCCACGGTGATATTTCCACCAGAAGTATCAGCCTCCATGTCACCGCCCACATCGCCAATCTCAATGCTGCCACCAGAGGTATCGGCATAGACATCCTCAGAGACATCGCCGATTCGAATCCTGCCACCTGAAGTGTCAGCTTCAACGTTGCCAATCACATCGCCGATTGTGATGTTGCCGCCGGAGGTATCAGCACGAACATCACCATCCACGTCACCAATATCGATAGTGCCACCAGAGGTGTCCACATCAACGCGACCAATAGTGCGCCCCACTTCGATGCGCCCGCCACTGGTATCGGCGATGACATCACCATTGAGAGGAGCTACCACTATCGAACCACCGCCGGTGTCCAGATTTACGTTGTAGGTTTCAGGTACATCGACATCGAATCGAATGCGTGAATTGCCACCGAAGCCGAAGATTCCACGTCGCTCTGATTCTGCGAGCACTAAAACGTCATTGCCGCTTTGCTCAATAGTCACCTCAAAATCGTCCGCATTGCGGATACGAACTCTGACACGGCTCTGATCCCAGGTACTGACCTCAATAGGTCCTGCATCACTATTGATGGTAAGTGTGCCACCTGCCCCTACATCAAACTGCTCATCGTAGTCGTCTGCATTCGCAGCGGCCAGATGACCGGAGAAAACTAGTGTCAGCAACAGAACAAGTGCTGGCGGTATTGCGGGCTTTACTAGTTTCATTGTCGTTACCTCAAAATTAACTATACTTTTTTGACTTCATTATTATTATTTTGGTTACAAAATTTGATCGCTCTGCGCGGGCTGATCTAACTCTTCCAGGATCAATCTGGATTGAGTACGAATGTATTCATTGCTGTCCGCATCAACCTTCTCCCTGAACACAGCTAGCGTTTCTTCGTCACGATAAGCGCTCAGGGCGTTGAAAGCTTCTACGCGCACACCCTGATTGACATCCTCTTGTAAAGCGTAGCGCAGTGCATCGCGCACCCGATCCTCATCGGCCAATGCCACCAGCGATTGCACTGCCTGATAGCGGACACCTGGATTCTGGTCATTGGTAAGTACGTAAATAAGCGCTTCATATACCTGATTACCGCTCACCACAGGCTGCAAGGCATTAATAGTATCCAGACGTGATGCACTATCAATATCATTCTGCAACGCCACAGCCATCAGTTGATTGACACTTCGGTCGGATACATTACCGGTTAAACGCGTTTCCGAGGCAAGGGAAAAGGAAAGGTCTATATCGCCAGTCATCGCGTCATAGCTGTTTACTTTCATCTGGTAGATTTCATAGTCATCTTCATTGACCAGCGAAAGCGGGGATAAGTCAGCAACTGCGACTGACGGCGTTGAAGTAAGATCAGCCGGTTGCGTGGCTGGGGTTGCGACAAAGATACCAAGCACAAAAGTCATTGCCATGGCCGCACCCTGGAAAGCAACGGTCATCGGTTTTTCGGTGAGCCCTTGTAGCCATTTGCCAAGAGAGAAACGAGGCCTCGTTTCCCGTTGCAGGTTTTGTCGGAGGAGCCACCGATTTCCTTGTACGCGTTCTTCATCGATTAGCGGCTGCGCTCCAACAGGGAAGGAACTATTGAAACGCTGTTCCGCCTCAACTAACCGACGTAGTTCGGCGTTGCGGCTCATCTCGTCCTCAAACGCTTCCATTTCCCGCTCGCTTAGATCACCGTAGAGATACTGAATAACGCGAAGCTCCAGTTCTTCAGTATGGTTCGACATTGTCATCTTAGTTACCTCGACATTTTCGTGGATTACCGCTAGTGGTAATCCACCAATTGTTCCTGCATTTTTTTCCAAGCTCTGAACAACATGACCTTTATCGAGTTGTCAGAGCATCCCATTACTTCAGCAGCTTCTCGCAATTTGAATCCCTGCTGATGACATAGCACGAAAGCTATACGCTCACTGTCTGTCAATTTGTTCAACGCCTGGGCAATCTCACCACTAAGCTCTTCATCCAACATGGATGATTCCGGGTCATGGCTGTCGACATATTTCTCTTGCTGTTCATACTCTGTCTGAACTGCAGCCATCTTCTGCCAGGTGCGTTTCAATTTGCGTCGATTCGACAACGCGGTGTTCACCACAATTTTATGAAGCCAGGTGCTGAACTTACTCTCGAGCTTGAAATTGGGTAAGGCTTTGTACGCTGCCAACATGGCATCCTGGTAGATGTCGTTGGCATCGTCGGGGGTATGGGCAAAACCGGCAGCTACAGCCAGCATTTGTCGTTCGAGCGTGCGCACCAGACGTTCGAAGGCAGCGATATTGCCCGTCTGAGCTGACCGAACCAGTTCTTCTTCTGTTTCCCGTAACAAGGGAATTCCCCGACTTATGTACCCACTAAACCCGTTTGTGCTCACGAACGGCTTCAATTTACTGTATTAGATAGCTTCTGGCGGGAAAAGGTTAACAGGGGGAAAGGTAAAAGAATAACGGATCCGGGGCACTGCAGATCCGTTACAAAGGGGGTTTATTTCTATATATTTCAGTAGCTTAAACTAATTCGAATCGGCGTTTTCAGCTGCCGGCGAAGATTCTACATTGGCTTCAGAGCAGTCGCAGGGCTGTCGTTGGCCACGGCGCACCCCATCGCCTCGCCGTTGCTGTGCCTGTCGCATCATCCTGCGACGTTCCTGCAGAGCCGCTCGCTCATCATCGCTGAGATTGGCAAGCCGCTCCTCGATGTCCTGACGCTGAGCCTGGCGTTCCTCGCGCACAAGTTGCCGCAACTCGGCGATTCGCTCCTGCCGTTCAGTACGCGCTGAATCTTCCGCAACCGCATCAGAATCCTGGGCTATTGCGATGGATGTCGCCAACATGGCGGAAACCAGGAACAGACTATTGATTGATCGATAAAACATTGACGGATCTCCTACTTTGTCCAACCCGGTGAGGGTGGATTATTCATGCTTGTAAGTAGAAGAACGCGTTGGCACCTTTTGGGTTTACACAGAGGGTGGCACAGAAGATGAAGAGAACCGGAGAGAACCTTAGTCTAATCATCTCCGTCCCTGGCAGGCTTGTCTTTGCGGTAGCGGCCCGCTTGCACCAGACTTTCGCGTAAAACAAACTCGATTTGCGCATTCATGCTGCGCAAATCGTCGTTTGCCCACCGCTGCATTGCAGCGAGAATTTCTGGGTTGATCCTGAGTGGATAGGTTTTGCGTTTCATAGTGACGCGAAGATTAGATCACGTGTAGAGACTGCCTGTATTAACTACCGGAGACGCTGCGCTCTCTCCGCATAACACCACCAATAGATTACTCACCATCGCCGCCTTCCGCTCTTCATCCAAATCAACCACTTCCTTGGCAGAGAGGGACTCCAAAGCTAACTCCACCATACCTACGGCTCCCTCCACGATTTTCTTGCGAGCCGCGACGATTGCAGACGCCTGCTGCCTCTGCAGCATGGCATTAGCAATTTCCGGTGAATACGCCAGGTGGCTAATCCTGGCCTCGATAACTTCCACTCCCGCCTTGCTTAATCGGTTGTGCACTTCAGTTTTAAGCAGCTCAGCAACTTCTTCCGGATTGCTGCGCAGACAAAAACCTTCACCGTCATCATCATGGCTGTCATAGGGATGGGTAGTCGCCAGGTTTCTTAAGGCAGCTTCGCTCTGAATCTGTACGTAGTTTTCGTAGTCATCTACCTCGAACAAGGCCTCTGCAGTATCCACCACCCGCCACACAATCACCGCGGCGATATCAATGGGATTGCCGTTGCTATCGTTTACCTTTAGCGTACCCGACTCGAAGTTGCGCACGCGCAACGAGACTTTCGCCTTCATATAAAGTGGATTCGCCCAGCGTAAACCTTCTGTCCGTTCGCTGCCCACGTAGCGACCAAACAACTGCAGCACCCGACCCTGATTAGGTGCGACCATAAAAAACCCAAACCAGCAAACCAGTATCACCACACTGGCAATAATCAAGAGTATCTTTATGAGTGGGGGTAAGGCCGCAATTCCCAGGATAGCCATGCAACTCAAAACGAAGAGCACCACTATCGCCATATAACCGTTGTAAGTTGCAGCTTGTCTTTCTTCAATCATCGAAATTCTCCTCTATCAACACCTTCCTTTGCGGGCATAACACCCGTGGGAGGTGAATTTCATGAACGATACAAATTGATATCATATTGATATCATTTGGTCAATAAGAACACGACCCACAGGCAGCGTTGGAAACAGAAATAATGGCTTAAGCTTCTGTTTTTACTAATGAAATAGTGTAGCGAGCAGACTGGATGCCAGCACTTGATACCTCCCGCTACCGGACCCATTTCTGGATGAGCAGAATGTCGCACCAATCAGCGCGAGACTCGCCAATAGAAGCGACTGTGACGCACTCGAGCCGCCCACTATCAGCACAGATTGGGTCATACCTGGAACCTATTGCATCCAGGCTGGAGACTCGACGACGGTTTGTTTGCTGAACCTACGCGTAGACCATCAGGTCTTTCGTTCGTGCGGTGCGGATAAACAAATAAAGTACCAGTCCCACTGGCCCGACCATAAAAGTAAACAGCAGACAGGGAACCACCAGCCAGTGAGGGATCGCTTTATCCTGAGCGTCTTTTACTTCCCAGGCTCCAATGAAGAGATCAAAAGCCAGGTAGTGGACAAATCCAGCCAACATCGCATAAGGGTTTGAGAACAATGTCTGCAAAGCGGCGATAGATCCGAACCCTCCCCCTTCAGGCAGATTAGAGATTTGAGAAACTAGTAGTGCCAGGTAAACGAGCCCTAACAGAAAAGGAATGATGCCCGAACTAATTATGCTCAAAGTCCATTGCCAGCGAGGTAGCAGAATAAGAAATAGCCACCCAAGCATGGCGGTGTAATTACAAATAGTGAGTAATAAATCAGCAGACATGGCTGTTCCCCCAGTAGACTCAGAATGAAATTGGGATTCTTTGTTGTGAGATGGCACTCACGTGGTTTAATTGAGAGAGGGTTTAGCTCAAAAACTTGAGCAGGGTACGTTCGGTGATAACCGAAATCGGCGCATCTTTGCGCTTGAGGAGAAGCGCCTTTTCAATTTTTCTGCCGTGGCTGGTGTACAACCAGTCACGACTGGCGAGTGTTCCAATAACCAGGTAATCCACCTCTTTATGGACGTTCGGGGAAGTCTCTGCCCCGCGCAGACGCAGGTTAGTGTCAACGCTATTACGGTCTCCACTAACAAATTCACCAGCGAGACAAAAATGAGAACCCGCAATATTTACCTCATCTACGACATCTTCCCAAACCTCGGTAGACGCTTCGTACTTAACATCTTCTGGGGTCGCTTCAGTGCCCGTGATCTGTTGCACTGTAACCATTAAGTCCTGACGTTCTTCTTCGGTGATAATGCCGTCTTCCAACACGGTGTTAAGACGATTTACGATGACGCTCGCCGGCCATTTGTCGCGAATGGATTCGTTTCGATTCAGCCAGGTGGAAAGTGCATCAACTTCCTGATCGTTTAATATGCCATCGGAAGCGACACCAGTGAGAAAACCAACCAACTCGTCCGCCCTGCCCAGGCCTTCAGCGGGTTCATCCTCATTAGAGGCAACAATCTTCTCGATGCTGTCCTGCATACCCGCCAATTCATCGTGGGTAATTTGTCCATCTTCAAGCACTTCGCCGACTTGGGTGAGAATGGCTACCACATCTTCGTGGTCACGCAGGGCGGCCTGAGACTGCAACCAGGCATCGAGAAATAGCAGTTCTTTCTCATTGAGCCGCTGGTCGGCTACTATGCCAGCCAATATGCCCTGCAAACCATACATCGCTTTCTCCTTTTGCCGGGAGAAACTGAAGGCCTGGGTCAGCGCCTGACTGTCAATGTCCTTGGTAATGGCCAATGGGGATGTCCGTTTTCGTACCTGTCTGAAAGCCGTCAATCATAAAACTTTCATGGCCTGCTGTCGAAGACTTCCCCACGCCACCAGCCGCTAGATTACAGGGCTGCAGGGCCGCCACCTGACCTGCAGGCCATTGCTGCGGCAAATTCGTCTGGAAAGCCCTACACCGCATTTTACTAGTCCAGTCAGTGGGTTAAACTTGCCCTCTCCCAGGCATCACAAATACCAAGGCAGGAATCTCGTTGGAAAGCGAAGCGCTCGATGATCGCTCATTTATGAGCAAACTACTGGCAGGTGAATATGGCCTGGCCATCACCTATTGGGCACTCTACTTCTTTGGAGCCGGACTCTTCTTTGTCTTTGGCAGTCGGGCAGTAGACGCCGGTGCCTGGATCAGCTACCTCGCCATGGTGGGAGGCATGTTGGTGTACACCTTCATTCTCATTATCGGCATTCGAGCCGCCTATCGTGGACCGCAGCTGTGGAAGGTCATGTCCCGTACATCTTCAATTTTCATGATCATCAATATCCTGGTTGGGATCACCACACTCGGATTTATTTACTGACTCAGTGCTAACCTCACAGTTGTTCCCTGTTCAGCAGTCACCAATACCAATACAGATATAGGAATCCTTCGATTGAGCACACCGCAGAAACCCAGCTACTCCCTGGTAGTCAAAAAAGCCTGCCCTACTTGCGAATTGATTCAACCCGTCATTAGCCAACTGAATGAGTCGCTGGAGTTGACCGTGTATGTTCAGGACGACCCGGAATTTCCCAAGCCTGTGGCAACACCCATCGATGACACCAGTCTCGAATTTTCGTTTCACAACAAAATTGAAATCGTGCCCACACTCTTGCGACATGACAACGGAGAGGGGAACGGCGGGGAAGGAGAAGAAAGAATAGTCGGTTGGGACAAAGCCCAGTGGGAGGAGTTTACCGGAATTGAAAGCCTGGGAGAGAACATCAGCCCGTTTAAGCCTGGTTGTGGTTCCATGACCATGGACCCCGGGATGGAGGAAGTACTCGCAGCACGCTTCGAATCTCATAGACTGCAAGCCAGACGTGTCGAACTGGCCGACTCAGAAGACATATTCGAAGCGTGTTTCGAACGTGGCTGGACCGATGGTCTGCCAGTCATTCCACCCACCCCGGTCAGAGTCATGCAGATGCTCTCTGCAACTGATCGATCTGCCGACGAAGTGGTTGGCAATGTGCCCCCGGACAACGTGCCCTGCTCTATCGAAAAAATCGCTATCAATGCTGTCATGGCTGGCTGCAAACCAGAATATTTTCCAACAGTCATCGCGGTGGTTGAAGCCGCCCTGCAAGACAAATTCTGTATGCACGGTCTGTTATGCACCACTTATTTTTCTTCGCCGGTCGTCATTGTTAATGGCCCGGTGAGCAGACATATCGGCATGAATTCAGGCATTAACGCCTTAGGCCAGGGAAATCGTGCTAACGCCACTATCGGGCGCAGTCTGCAATTGCTTGTTCGCAATGTGGGTGGCGGCAAACCCGGCGGCATCGACAGGGCTGCATTGGGTAACCCAGGCAAATACACTTATTGCTTCGCAGAAGACGAAAGCGATACAGACTGGCCCACTCTCGCCATGGATCGAGGTTTCGACAGGGAACAATCCGTAGTGAACTTGTTCGCGGGGGAAGGCTTACAACCAATCATGGACCAGCTTTCTCGCACCCCCGAATCCCTGGCAAAAAGTATGGCTGCAAGCCTGCGGGCGGTAGCTCACGTCAAGCGCTTTGGCATGGCCGATGCGATCTTGGTGGTCTGCCCGGAACATCGACGGGTGTTAAAAGAGGGAGGCTGGAGTAAAGAGGCATTGCGGCAGGCACTTTATGATGAACTCATGACCCCAGGCTCGGAACTGCTTTGCGGGGTAGGTGGTATGGCAGAAGGCATGCCTGAAAAACTCAAAGACAAACTGCTCAATAAATTCAGAGACGATGGCTTGCATATCGTCACCACCGGAGGCACAGCCGGGATGTTTTCCGCTATTATCAGCGGCTGGGTCGCCTCGGGGGACAAGGGCAGTCAACTTGTCTCAAACCAGATTGGGTGATTGACATCATCCATTTTCCTAGCGAATGAACAAGACGGAGAGCATTATGGGAAATGAAGTCATGCTGGACCCCACTGCGGAGTTAAATCCAGTGGAGCGCCAGCTACAACCGCGCTTAGCGAACCTCGCTGGTGCGACGATAGGCCTTTTGGATATATCCAAACCTCGCGGCAAGGAGTTTCTCGACGAAATCGAGAAGCAGTTAGCTGCGCAAGGCGCAACAGTAAATCGTTACATGAAGCCTACTTTTGCCCGCAAAGCACCGAGAGAACTCAGCCAAAAAATCAGTGCTGAATGCGATGCGATGATTGAAGGCTTAGCCGACTGAGGTTCATGTACCTCGTGCAGTTTGCATGACATCATGGATCTGGAAAGTCGTGGCATACCCTCAGGGTTTGTCGCATCAACTGAATTTATTCAAGCAGCGGATGCCCAGGCACAGTCCTTAGGTATTTGTCCTGCCAGTGTTTTTGTACCGCATCCGATTCAAGACCGATCGGACGCAGAGATGACCGATTTAGCAAAAGAAGCCGTGGACGCCATTATCGCCATGGTTGTAGACAAGCAGAATCAGGCCTGAGCCTGAATTCGATTAAGGAGTAAGTGATGACTAGAGAAGCAGTAATTGTAGCTACTGCCCGTACACCAATTGGCAAAGCCTATCGTGGCGCCTTCAATGACACCGATGCCCCAACTTTGGGTGGTCATGTTATCGCGGAGGCGGTTAGACGGGCAGGATTGGAAGCGGGTGAGGTAGATGATGTCATCATGGGTTGCGCCATGCAGCAGGGCACATCTGGATACAACATTGGACGCACCGCTGGAGTAGCCGCTGGCCTGCCTTCCAGCGTGTCTGGCATGAGCATGGATCGTCAATGCGCATCAGGCATGATGGCGATCTGTACGGCAGCCAAGCAGGTAGTTGTCGACAACATGCCAGTAGTTGTTGGCGGTGGCCTTGAGTCGATCAGCCTGGTACAGAATGAGCACCGAAACGGTTTCCGCGCCCAATCACCATTGGTCATCGAGAAATCAGAGCATGCTTACATGTCCATGCTGGAAACGGCGGAGGTAGTCGCGAAACGCTACAACATAAGTCGTGAACAACAAGACGAATATTCACTGCAGAGCCAACAGCGCACTGCAGCAGCCCAACAGGCGGGCGCATTCGATGATGAAATTGCTCCACTGGCGTCCAAGATGGTGTTTGTAGACAAGGAAACCAAAGAGCAAAGTATCCATGATGTCACTCTGGACAAAGATGAAGGCAATCGCCCTACTACCACATTGGAAGGATTAGCCGGCCTGAAAACTGTATTCGAAGGCGGCGTGATCACTGCTGGCAATGCCAGCCAGTTGTCCGATGGCGCATCGGCCAGCGTGATCATGGACAGCAAACTGGCAGAGC
>JAKSCP010000166.1 GCA_022360535.1 Pseudomonadales bacterium
AGAAATCTTGCTAAAGAACTGATTTTAAAGGACTAACTACAGCTTTCAGCGTCGCCTCAATGGGCCGTTTAGCATTAACCAACGGTAAAGCAGCATGCTCGAATTTATTATCAGCGTAAACGCCCTGATCGTTACCCTGGGAATCCTGGTGACCATTCATGAGTTCGGTCACTTTTGGGTAGCGCGGCGCTGTGGGGTCAAAGTTCTGCGATTCTCTATAGGGTTTGGCAAGGCGGCCAAATCCTGGATTGGTAAAGACGGGGTGGAGTACGTAATCGCACCAATTCCGCTGGGTGGTTATGTGAAGATGCTGGGCCAGGAAGACACCTTTGTAGCAGATGGCGGCGATGTGCCAACCAGCCAGCGCC
Source organism: Pseudomonadales bacterium (assembly GCA_022360535.1). Taxonomy (GTDB): domain Bacteria; phylum Pseudomonadota; class Gammaproteobacteria; order Pseudomonadales; family Pseudohongiellaceae; genus UBA9145. The sequence goes on from JAKSCP010000166.1 coordinate 369, forward strand.
ATCTCTCCTTCGCTTACAAACCCCTATGGCAGCGTATGGCCATTGTGGCAGCAGGACCGATCGCCAATTTTCTGCTGGCTATCTTCGTCTACTGGATCATCAATATTGCTTACGGTGTGAATGGAATTGCGCCGGTGATTAACGGCATTGTTGAAGAGTCGCCTGCTGCTTATGCAGGATTGGAGCAGGGTGATCAGATTCTTGCTGTTGACGGTGAAGAAACCATCATCTGGCAGCACGTCACCTTGCAGATGCTGTCACGCTTGGGAGAAACCGGGGATCTGGTGCTGACAATAGACCCGGTAGATTCCAGCACAGTGCGCAATGTCACGATTCCAATCAGTGGCTGGATGGGGGGTGAGACAGCTCCTGATCCTGTGTCCAATCTTGGTATCGTGCAATTTGAGATTCCTGCCATTATCGCGGGTGTGGTGCCCGGTGGTGCCGCCGAAGCCAGCGGCATTCTGCCCGGAGATGAAGTGATCTCCGTTGACGGAAGGAGCATCCGCGGCTGGACCCACTGGGTGGAAGTAATACGCGCCAACCCGGAACTCTCGCTAGATGTTGTAGTCCAACGGGATGGATTAGATACAGCGATCGATCTGCGGCCGGAAGCGGCCACCCTGGACGATGGCTCGGTCATTGGTAGTATCGGGGCCTATGTACAAGAAACCCGGCTCTCAGAGATCGTGCCGGCTGAATATCAGCGCGAGATTCGCTACGGACCACTCGCTGCCATTCAGCCCGCCTTGCAAGAGACCTGGGACAAGTCGGTCTTTGTATTAGATTCAGTTAAAAAAATGATTATTGGCCTAATTTCCGTAAAAAACATAAACGGGCCAATTACGATAGCGCAGGTAGCGGGGGAAACAGCGACTTACGGACTCGATGTATATCTGGGTTTTCTGGCATTGCTAAGCATCTCATTGGGAGTGCTTAACCTGTTGCCGATACCGGTACTGGATGGTGGTCACTTGCTTTACTACATGATTGAAGCGGTGATTCGCCGACCTGTTCCGGAACGAATCCAAGCCTGGGGACTGCAACTGGGTCTGCTGATCATTTCTGGCATCATGGTGCTTGCAATCTACAACGACGTCAGTCGCTTGCTCTAAAAATAATTTACAGCGCGCCAAGATAGACATTCATTAAATGAATTACTTTTTAATGAGAAAACTGGCTTTTGTTTTGCTGGTAGCACTCGGCGTCGGGCTGCACAGTTCTGCGCGCGCGCAGAACTTTGTCATCGCCGATATTATCGTTGACGGCTATCAACGCATCTCTCCCGGGATCATCTATAACCTTCTGCCGGTTGGAATTGGCGATGAAGTGACACCTGGCACGGGGGCTGAAATCATCCGTGAGCTTGTCGCTTCTGAATATTTTGATGAAATCGAAGTCTCCCGTGAAGGCAACATTCTGGTAATCAGCGTATTGGAAAGACCCTCGGTGGCGGAAATCACCATCGAAGGTAATAGTGTGCTGGAGACCGAAGATATTCTCGACAATATGGCAACCGCCGATATTGCCGAGGGTCAGATTTTCACACGAGCGGCTCTGGAAGCCATTCAGCAGGGAATCCAGGACGTGTACTCCTCACGCGGTCGCTACGGTGCGGCAGTAGAAGTGGAAGTGGAAGACCTGCCGAGAAACCGGGTGGCGATTAATCTGGATATCAATGAAGGTGAAGAATCGCGGATTCGTCACATCAATATCGTCGGCAATGAATCCTTTGAAGAAGACGATCTGCTGGGTCTTTTCGAGTTGGGTACCAAGCCCTGGTACATGTTCCTCAGTCGTAAAGATCGCTATTCCCGGGAACAGTTCTCTGGAGATTTGGAACGCCTCGAATCGTTCTATCTGGACAATGGCTACGTGGAGTTCTCAGTAGATTCCACACCGATCTCTATCACCCCGGATCGCAAAGAAGTCTACATTACGATCAATATGACTGAAGGGACCCGGTACTCAGTAAGCAATGTGGATCTGGCGGGTGATCTGGTGGATGCGGAAGCCTTACTGCGGGCAGCGATATTTGTGCAGCCGGGGCAAATCTATTCCCAGAGCCTGGTGACTGGTACCGAAGAAATCATGGTGCAATGCCTGGGCAATCTCGGATACGCCTTTGCCCAGGCGACAGGTGTTCCCGAAGTCAATGAAGAAGACCAGACAGTCGACGTGACATTCTTCATCGAACCCGGCAATCGAACCTACGTAAACCGCATAAATTTCAGCGGCAATCTTTCAACGGCTGATGAAGTCTTGCGTCGAGAGATGAGGCAACTGGAAAGTGCGCCGGCTTCGAGTCTGCAGATAGAACAATCGAAGGTGCGACTGGAGCGACTTGGCTACTTCGAAACCGTGGAGGTTGAAACCGAAGAAGTGCCAGGTACTGAAGACCAGATTGATGTCAATTACGATGTTAATGAACAGAATTTCGGCGCCGTGAGTTTTCAGGTTGGTACTGGAGGCGGGGGTAACTTTTTCATCAGTTCCAGCTTACAGGCGCAAAACTTTCTTGGCACCGGTCGCACGGTTGGTGTGGGTGTCAATCGTAGTCGATTCCAGTCAGGCTTGAACCTGAGTTATGTTGATCCCTATTACACTCCCGATGGCGTAAGCAGAGGATTCAATCTCTTTGCTCGTGAGATTGACTCTCCTTTTAATGTTTCCAGTTTCAACACCACTTCATTTGGTGGTTCGGTCAGTTTTAGCTACCCCTTGAGTGAGGTGCAGGTGCTGGGATTCGATCTGGGCTATACCCATACGGAATTGGGAACTGGTATCGGTTCGGTGCAGGAAATTATTGCCAGTCCAACTCTGTTCGACGACCTGACTAGTTATGTCATCGAGCCCGCCAATACTAATCCATTCGACGGTCCCGTTCGCGATGCAGTATTGGGGAATGTGGCAGATCTGCGACCCGATCAGTTACAAACAAATACAGAACCTGGTTTCGTCGACAAGTTTGGCGACACCTTCGATAATTTCACTATTACGGGCAGTTGGTTTCGCAATACGCTAAATCGTGGCCAGTTGGCTAATGACGGGTCATTTCATCGAATTGGCCTGGAAGTGACCATGCCGGGCAGCGATCTGGAATATGCCAGGCTGACTTACAACAACCAGATTTTCTGGCCGATTACTAACGACCGTCGCTGGGTAGTGGGATTGACCACAAATCTTGGTTATGGCTTCGGCTATGGTGACGACGGCGAGCTTCCGTTTTTTAACAATTACTTTGCCGGTGGACTTATCCAGGGCGGTGGGCGTGTTCGCGGCTTTGAGGAAAACAGCCTGGGTCCAGAGAGCACCGCTGGTGCCCGCTACCTTACCGAAGGTCCAATTTCTCTGTTGCGCGACGAGAATGGAGAAATCATTCGAGATGCCAATGGATTTGCCCAACTCGGGGGAGAGTTCGGCTATCAGACCACCCCACTATTCGATGCGGATGGCAATCCATCACTGGATGCCGACGGTAATCCTGAGGTCGCCCTGGCGGTACAAAATTTCTTCCTCGACGAGGATTTTGACAGTTTCGGTGGTAACATACTCACCACGGCGACACTGGAACTTATATTTCCAGTGCCATTCGTGCCCAACCAGAACCAGGTTCGAGCTGCTTTCTTTATTGACGCTGGAAACGTTTTCTCGTCAAATTGCACGGAAAGACGGCGACTGGTTAAGAATTGTTCAGATTTCGACTTTGGCGAAATCCGCTATTCAGCAGGGGTTTCGGTAACCTACCTGTCACCGTTTGGGCCGTTGACCTTTTATCTCGCCGCACCGTTCGGCAAGGAAGGGGACGATACCAAGACCTTCGATTTTACCGTTGGTACGTTCTAAGTATTACTGCACTGTAGCCGAAAAAGAGTTTGTTGGTTTCGATGCAATCAATCGGAATCACTGTAGAGTTAGATTTAGTTGGAGAGTACGAGTGAATACACTGAGAAGCCTGGTTGCTTGCTTTAGTCTTGTTTTGTTTACCCAGACGGCAATCGCTCAGGACACAAAGATAGGTGTGATTAACCCATTGCAGGCGTTATTCAATTCCGATGCTGCACGCATCGTGCAAGAAGAATTAGAGCAGGAATTCAGTGTCGACGAAGCTCGGGCAACTGAGTTAACCGAACAGCTACAGGCTCTGCAGGAAGAGTATCAACAAAATGAAGCGGTCATGACCGAAGACGAGATTCGTCGTATGAACGCTGATGCTCAGGACTTGCAGGTACAATTGCAGTTGATTCAGGAACGTGTACAACAAGCACTACAAGAAAAGAATCAGGAATTTCTCGCTAGCATGCAAGAAGAGCTCGCAGCAGCCGTCACTGATGTTGTCGCAGAGGGAGGTTTTGATCTTATCCTCAATTCAGACAGCACGCCTTACTTTGCGCCAGTGCTCGATATCACTGCGCGTGTAACAGCGAAATTGAATGAGCAAACTCAATCCAGTGAAGGCAACTAGTTCTTAATAAGCTGGGAAAGTGTCAGGTGACACAGAAAAAGAGTTATACACTCGGTGAGATAGCCTCATTTCTCGGCGCAAAAATAATTGGCGATGACCAATGTGAAATAACCGGACTTGGTACTCTCAGTGGTGCCGGTCCGGGCCAGCTTAGTTTTTTCAGCAACAAAGCCTACATCGATCAGCTCTCCTCGACCCAAGCCTCTGCAGTAATCCTGGAAGAAAAATTTGCTGAACGCAGCGCTACCAACCTCGTGCTGTCTGCTCAACCCTACGTCAGTTTTGCCAGAGCGAGTTCTTTGTTTGCACCCAAGCCGTTGGTTAGTTCGGGCATTCATGATTCAGCTGTGGTAGATGGTGATGCGGTTGTGGCGGCCACCGCGAGTATTGGTCCTCATGTTGTAGTTGAAGCCGGGGCCAACATTGGCGACGGTTGCATCATTGAGGCAGGATGCTTCATCGGTGCGGACGTCAGACTTGGTGAAAACAGTCACCTGTACAACCGGGTAACACTTTACCGAGGTGTCAAAATCGGGGCCAATGCCATTATTCATAGTGGTGCTGTTATTGGGGCGGATGGTTTCGGTTTTGCTTTCGATGGTGAACGTTCGATAAAGATTCACCAACTCGGTAGCGTAGATATCGGGAATGATGTGGAGATTGGTGCCGGTACAACGATTGATCGTGGGGCAATCGAAGACACAATTATTGAACAAGGGGTAAAAATCGATAACCAGGTACAGATTGGTCATAACACAAGAGTGGGAGAGCATACTGTGATCTGTGGTTGTACAGCGATTGCGGGAAGTGCGAACATAGGAAAATACTGCGTTATGGGTGGTGCCAGTGGCATGGTCGGACATCTTCAGATTGCTGACGGTGTGCAGGTGAGTGCAATGTCTTTGGTAAATCAATCGATAACCGAAGCTGGCGTATACTCGTCAGGCACGGGTCAGATGAAAACGTCGGATTGGAAACGTGCTGTGGTGCGTTTTCAACAACTGGACAGCATGGCTCGGCGCCTCAAAGAAATTGAAAAGACAATCGAAGAAGACTAAGACCCAATGCTTTTAAACATAGAAGAGATCAAGGAATATCTGCCACAGCGCTATCCGTTTCTGCTGGTAGACAGGGTAGTGGAAATGGAAGTGGGTAAGTCCATCGTTGCTTACAAGAATGTCACTAACAATGAACCATTCTTCCAGGGTCATTTTCCCAATAAGCCCATCATGCCCGGTGTGCTAATTATCGAAGCGCTGGCGCAAGCGGCCGGGGTATTGGGGTTCAAAAGTCAGGAGAAGAAACCCAAAGACGGTTATATCTACTATTTCGTTGGTGCTGACGATGTGCGCTTGCGCAGGCCAGTTGTGCCTGGCGATCAGCTGCGGTTGGAGGCAACTGTAATCACCAATCGCCGCGGCGTTTATCGTTTCTCTGCCAAAGCCTCTGTTGACGACGAAGTGGTAGGGACCATGAATATTCTTTGTGCGGAAAGGAAAGATGATGTCGACTGAGAATATTGATCCTGATACCCGAATTCACCCCAGCGCAAAGATTCACAAAGATGCCAAGATAGGACCATGGTGCATTATTGGTCCCAATGTGGAAATCGGTGCCGGATCGGTACTCGATTCTCACGTTGTTATTAGAAGTAACACCAAGATCGGTGAAAACAACCATATCTACCAGTTCAGCTCAGTGGGAGAAGAACCTGCAGACAAAAAGTTCGAAGGCGAAGAAACCTGGTTGGAAATTGGAGATAACAATGTGTTTCGTGAAGGGGTCACATTACACCGTGGCACGGGAGTAGGCGGTGGCATTACCCGAATTGGCTCTAACAATCTCATGATGGCTTATGCGCATGTGGCTCATGATTGTATTGTTGGCAGCAACGTGATTTTCGCCAACAATGTGGGCTTGTGTGGTCACGTGGAAGTCGATGATTGGGTATTCCTAGGCGGTTATGCGGGTGTAAATCAGTTTCTGTCAATCGGCGCTCACGCGTACGTTGGCGGCATGACTCATATCAACAGCGATGTGCCCGCATACATGATCGTGAGTGGCAGACCTGCCACAGTCCGCAGCATTAACACCATTGGCCTGGAACGTCGCGGATTTGACAAAGAGACCATTCTGGATTTACGCGAAGCGTTCAAAGTGATTTATAAGCGTAACTACAGTTTGCAAGAAGCCATCGATCAACTGAAGGTAATGGCTGAAAGTCGTGACGAGCTCGAAGTGTTAGTCAGATCCCTGGAAACCTCCAAGAAAGGCATAACCCGATAACTCTACTTTACCCCTGGCTTCTCTCAACCACTGGCGAAAACAATTAATATGTCTAACCCGGTCCGCATAGGGATAGTCGCTGGTGAAAAGTCAGGAGATATTCTTGGTGCCGGCCTAATCTCGGCGCTCCGTCACCACTATCCACAGGCCCATTTCATCGGGATTGGTGGCCCGGATATGATCGCGGCTGGCTGCGAAACCATCGTGCCTATGGAGCGGCTGTCGGTTATGGGATTCGTCGAACCTCTTGGCCGCCTGCCTGAGCTCTTTTCTATCAAGCGGCAGCTGGAGAGCTTGTTTATCAGCGATCCACCGGCTTGTGTTATTGGTATCGATTCTCCCGCTTTCAATCTTCGACTCGAAGCGACCCTCAAGGCGAATGGCATTCCTACGGTGCATTATGTGAGCCCCAGCGTATGGGCCTATCACAAGCGCCGCATCTTCAAGATCAAGACGGCTGTAGATTTGATGTTGACTCTTTTTCCCTTTGAAACTGAGATCTATGAGCAACACCAGGTGCCGGTTAGCTGTGTGGGTCATCCGTTGGCGGATCAGATTGATACAGTTGATCGAAAAAGCGAGCAGCGAGCGAATTTAGAACTCACCGATGACGATCCCGTTGTCGCATTACTGCCCGGTAGTCGAGGTAGCGAGATCGGTCGACTGGCACCGGTATTTCTTGCAGCTGCGTTGGAGTCACTGCAGGAATTGCCGGACCTGAAATTCATTATTCCCTACAGCGGTGTTGAAGCGCGCGCGCGTATCGAAGAGCAATTGAGTGCTGCATCCATTATTGGCCACGATCAATTTAAACTGGTTGATGATTCGCAGGCGGCTATGTCGGCGGCCGATCTGGTCTTGTTGGCCAGTGGCACCGCTACTCTGGAGGCGATGCTGTTGCGACGACCAATGGTGGTCAGTTACAAACTGGCGCGCTTGACCTGGTTGATCGCGTCACGAATTGTAGATGTACCCCACATCGCCTTGCCGAATCTGCTCTCCAACCAACGCCTGGTTCCCGAATACATTCAGGACGAAGTGACTGTGCCAAACTTACGCAACGAGATCGTTAATTTCTTCAATGAGCCAGATGCCACTGCTGAATTAATGGAGACTTTCGAGAAGCTACACCTGTCATTGCGCAAAGACGCATCGGTATCGGCGGCCCTGGCGATCAAGCAGATGCTGGAGGCTAATTAGCAGTGGAGGCACCATCATTATTCGCGGATGCTGAGTTCATGCAGCACAAGCTGGCCGCAGGCACTGACGAAGTGGGAAGAGGGCCATTGGCGGGGGATGTGGTTGCCGCAGCCGTTATTCTCGATCCCGAATTGCCTATCGATGGTCTCGACGATTCAAAGAAGCTCACTGCCAGGCAGCGGGAGGCGTGTTTCGAGGAAATTCAGCGTAAGGCCCGGTCATTTGCTGTTGCTCGCGCCACGGTAGCTGAGATCGATCAGCTCAATATCTTGCAAGCCAGTCTGTTGGCAATGCAGCGAGCCGTGACCGCCTTAGACCTGCAACCGGAGTTTGTCTATGTCGATGGCAACCACTGTCCAAATTGGCAGTATCGCTCTCAGGCAGTGGTTAAAGGGGATTCTCTGGTGCCAGCCATTGCGGCTGCCTCGGTGCTGGCCAAGGTGACCCGAGATCGGGAGATGATTGCCTTCGAACAAACCTATCCTGGCTACGGATTTGCGCAGCACAAAGGCTATCCGACTGCTCAGCACCTTCAGGCCTTGCGTCAATTGGGGCCAACACCCATTCATCGCCTTTCCTATGCGCCGGTTGCTCAGTTGCTGGCTGAAGCCTAGAAATCCATCGAACTGATCGAAAGACGAAACTCTCTATCAACATCCGATTTGAAAAAGAGTATATTTGCGTCTGAATAATCAACAGATCTAAGCCCCCAACTGCATGTCAGAGAACGCCTCGCCCGATTCCTCAATTCCTCCCTTCACTCATCTCCGACTGCACACTGAGTTTTCCATTAACGATGGTCTTATCACTATAGGTCCATTGATCGAACACTTGCGTGGGCAAGCCATGCCTGCAGTGGCAATTACCGATCTGGCAAACCTGTTCGGATTGATCAAATTTTATACTGCGGCGGAGAAAGCCGGTATCAAGGCATTGTGCGGTTGCGATGTGTTAGTAGAAGACGATGCAGGAAATCGTTCTCAACTCGTATTGTTAGTACGAAACCAGCAAGGCTATCTCAATCTAACCCAACTCATCTCCGAGCTATACACAGAAGCCGAAGGCATTGCAGACCCTGTACTGAGTAAGGCCAAGTTGGCGGATTGCAGCGAGGGCCTGATTGCGCTGTCCGGTGCGCTGAAAAGTGATATCGCCGAGGCCCTGCTGGCTGACGATTACAGGCTGGCTGAATCCAGGTTGGCCGATTGGCAGTCGTTGTTTCCTGATAGCTTTTATTTGGAACTCCAACGGGTCGGTAAACCTGATGAGGAGCGTTATATCGAGGCCGTTGTCAAACTCGCCGCAGCAAGTAATTGTCCGGTGGTGGCAACCAATGACGTAAGGTTTCTGGAACCCGATGAGTTTGAGGCTCATGAGGTACGAGTCTGTATCAATGACCGCCGCACTTTGGATGATCCGCGGCGACCGCGTAACTACACCGACCAACAGTATCTGAAGAACTCGGAGCAGATGCGCGAGTTATTCGAAGATCTGCCTGAGGCTATTGAGAATGCGGTTGAAATAGGCAAACGCTGCACCCTGAGTCTGAGCCTGGGGCAGCCAAGCTTGCCAAACTACCCGGTACCGGACGGCATCACGCTGGAAGAATACCTGTCGAAGCTAAGCTCCGAAGGTCTGGATACTCGTCTGGAACACCTGTACGGGGAAGAGTCACAACAGCAGCAGCGACGCCAGCCTTATCTGGAGCGTTTGGAGATGGAACTCTCCATCATTAATCAAATGGGTTTCGCTGGTTACTTCCTCATCGTGATGGAGTTTATCCAATGGGCAAAGCAAACCGGGATTCCAGTTGGTCCTGGCCGGGGATCCGGTGCTGGCTCCATTGTTGCCTATGCGCTTGGCATCACAGACCTGGATCCGTTGCGCTATGACTTGCTGTTCGAACGTTTTCTGAACCCGGAAAGAATCTCCATGCCTGACTTCGACGTGGATTTCTGCATGGAGGGCAGGGATGCGGTGATTCAACACGTGGCGGAGCTTTACGGCAAAGAAGCAGTCGCCCAGATCATTACCTTTGGCACCATGGCGGCCAAGGCGGTGGTGCGAGACGTGGCGCGGGTGCAGGGCAAGCCCTACTCATTAGCCGATAAGCTATCCAAATTAATCCCCTTCGAGCCCGGCATGACACTGAAAAAAGCGTTCGAAGTGGAGCCGCAACTGGGCGAGTTTGTCGATGGTGATGACGATGCCCAGGAAATCATGGAGATGGCCTACAAACTGGAAGGCATCACGCGCAATGTGGGTAAGCATGCTGGAGGTGTGGTTATCGCACCAACGCAATTGACTGATTTCACGCCACTGTACTGCGAACCTTCCGGTGACAGTCTGGTCACTCAATTCGATAAGAACGACGTGGAAACCGCAGGCCTGGTGAAGTTCGACTTTCTTGGCTTGCGCACACTCACCATTATCGATTGGGCAGTGAAGATGATTAACGAACAACTGCCCAGCGATGCCGATGCGGTGGATATCAATAGTCTTCCCTTAGACGATCAGTCGGTCTATGCCCTGATGCAGCGGGCAGAAACCACGGCGGTGTTCCAGTTGGAAAGCCGCGGCATGAAGGAACTGATCAAGCGATTGGCGCCAAACTGTTTTGAGGACATCATCGCCCTGGTTGCGCTGTTTCGACCTGGTCCGCTGCAGTCGGGAATGGTGGACGACTTCATCGACCGTAAGCACGGTCGGACACGAGTAGAGTACCCCCATCCGGAACTGGAGCCGGTGTTATCGAATACTTACGGTGTCATTCTCTATCAAGAGCAAGTGATGCAGATTGCCCAGGTTCTGGCGAATTACACCCTGGGTGGCGCTGACATTTTGCGGAAGGCCATGGGTAAAAAGAACCCCGCTGAAATGGCCAAGCAGCGAGCGACCTTCATGGAGGGCGCCAACGCGCGCGAGATCGATCCCAAATTAGCTGGCTCCATTTTCGATCTGATGGAGAAGTTCGCGGGTTATGGCTTTAACAAATCCCATTCCGCTGCCTATGCGCTGGTCTCTTATCAGACTGCCTGGCTTAAGGCACATTATCCAGCATTCTTTATGGCGGCCGTGTTGTCGGCAGATATGCAGAACACCGACAAGCTGGTGACCCTGGTCGATGAATGTAATCAGATGGGGCTGAAAATCGTACCGCCTGATGTCAATGTGGGTCAGTATAATTTCACCGTTAATGAGGCTGGAGAAATTGTCTATGGTCTGGGTGCGATTAAGGGGCTGGGTGCTGGGCCGGTAGAAGGGTTACTGCGCGCTCGCACCGAGGCGCCGTTTGAGTCGCTACTGGATCTCTGCGAACGGGTTGATTCCCAGACGGTGAACAAACGCACTATGGAAGCGTTAATCCGTTCCGGTTCGCTGGATAAGTTGATTGCAGGCGATCTGGATTACGCCAGAGCTGCACTCAGCCTGAGCTTACCCGAGGCGATGCAGGCGGCGGAACAGAGCAGTCGCAACCAGGCCTCGGGGGTCGAAGACCTGTTTGGGGACATTGCACCTACCGATCGAACCGAAGCGAATTCCAATAGCAAGCAGGAGGCAATCAAGCCCTGGCCTGAACAACAGCGCTTGCAGGCAGAAAAAGAGACACTTGGCCTCTATTTGTCTGGCCATTTGGTCAATGAGTATCTGCCTGAGCTCAAGCAGGTTACCGGTAATCGATTAGTCAACCTGCGCCCTGAGCGGGGTGTGCAACTGGTTGGAGGCTTGCTCTACGATTTCCGGATCATGAAGGGGAAGAATGGAAGCTCCTTCGCCTTTATCACTTTGGATGATGGCAGTGCCCGTTTCGAAGTGACCCTGTTCAAGGAATTTGATCAGTATCGCCACCTGTTGCAGAAAGACCTTATAGTCATTGTGGAATGTACAGTGGAAGTAGATGACCGCAATGGTGGCGTGCGGGGTAGGGCGAAGAGAATTCTCACTATTCAGGAAGCGCGTAGCAAATTCGCCAGCCGTCTCAAGGTCAAATTGCTCGCCGCAGACCTGGCGCCCAGTTTCTGCGATCACCTACAAGCCATTCTCGAGCCCTATCGCAAGCCAGCTGTTGCTGCCGATACCCTGGGAGCAACAGGCACCGACGGCGCCGAATCCGGACCAGTGACGAATACTGTTCCGGCTGCTCCAGCTCAGGAAGGCTGTCGGGTTGAAGTGAATTATGAACGTTCCGATTCCCAAGGGTGTATAATGTTGGGCCAGGAATGGTGCGTATCTCCCTCCGAAGAACTGATCCAGCAATTGCGCATGGAGTTCGGCCGGGACAAGGTTGAGTTAGCTTACCGGCAGTCGATCACTCTAAACTGACTGTTAACGGCGACAACCTGGCGCCGCAGTAAATCTGGAACGAGCATGGACCCGAATTATCTCGAATTTGAACAACCAATCGCTGAGCTTGAAGCCAAGATTAGAGAGCTGCGATTAGTTGGTACCGACAACGAACTCAATATCAGTGAAGAAATTCAAAATCTTCAAGATAAGAGCACTAAACTCACCGAAAAGATTTATGCCAATCTAAACTCCTGGCAGATTTCACAGGTCGCAAGACATCCGCTAAGGCCTTACACGCTCGATTATATTGAGCACATCTTCACCGATTTCGATGAATTGCATGGAGATCGGTTGTTTGCCGACGACCTGGCTATTATTGGCGGGCTGGCAAAGCTGGATGACTATCCGGTGATGGTAATCGGGCATCAGAAAGGTCGAGGCACGAAGGAGAAAGTCCGCCACAATTTCGGTATGCCACGGCCGGAAGGTTATCGTAAGGCACGCAGGCTGGTTAAGCTTGCTGAGCAATACAAGCTGCCAGTATTTACTTTTATTGATACACCTGGCGCCTATCCGGGAATGGATTCTGAAGAGCGCGGCATCAACGAAGCTATCGCAGAAAACATGGCGATGATGTCGCGGGTGCGTACACCGCTGATCGCCACGGTGACCGGAGAAGCGAATTCAGGTGGTGCTATCGCCATTGGTGTGGCCGATCAGCTCAACATGCTGCAGTATTCCACCTACACCGTGATTACACCGGAAGGCTGTGCCACTATTCTGTGGAAATCAGCAGATCATGCAGCTGCCGCAGCCGATGCCATGGGGGTAACATCAGAACGCCTGGAAGAATTGGGTATCGTCGATCAAACCATTGCCGAACCACTGGGTGGTGCCCACCGCGATGTCGCCGCGACGTCAGCCAATATCAAGGCAGCTCTACTGGAGCAGCTGCAGAAATTGCAGGCTATGGATATGGATGAGTTAGTCAGTCGGCGCTACGATAGGCTAATGGCATACGGGATTAGCAGTTCCCAGTAAAAATCTTCTTTCCTTTACCTGCTGTTGCGGATCGATTTCGTCCCTATGGCTTTATCGCTACAACAGTTCCTCACTGCGCTGAATAAGGCACCTGATTGCCACCGCTTTGTGGTAGCACTTAGTGGCGGTGTGGACTCGGTGTGCCTGGCCCATTGCCTGGCG